>NZ_JBQXDJ010000025.1:0-53520 GCF_052601015.1 Chitinimonas violaceus
CGCTGCAGGTTGATGGGCATCAGTGGCGCGTGGCCTACGAACTGCTCCATCGTTTCATCGAAGCACGGCGCACGCCATAAACCCGAAGCGCCTGCCGTGGATAGATGCTGCTCGCCGGGGGTTTACAAACAAACACCCTGCCGGCCCTGGCAGGGTGTTTGAAGTGATACGTGCTAGATGGCGGCTGCCGCCAAAGAAGGGTGTGACGATGGAGCCTGATACAGCCTACTTGATGCAGATGCTCCTTTTTCTGTTGGACCGAAGCTTGCCATGCTGTCGAGTAACAAAGATGCCTGGCGTGAAGCCGAAGCGTCAGACATTGGCGTATTGCCTGTGGACAGCAAGGAACTTAACGCTTGTCCCGAGAGCATATCCAGCGATTTCACTCCCGAGTCTTTGGGTGTTACTACCATGATGTCGGCTGGGATGGCTGCAAAAGTATGTAGCTTTGCTGTGGTGTTGCCGACCTTGATGTCGACAGTCCAGGTGTAGCTGTTGCTCTGTGATGTGGTACCCGGTGGGGTAGCGGTACCCTGGTAGGGACGGTAGCTGATTTGCACTTCTGACTGATTGGCACCATCAAACACCAATACCATACGTTGGCTGCGTTGCATGTCGTCAAAGATATCGTCACTGCCATCTTGGGTGCCAAATCGGAGGGTGGTTTCAGCATCTGCCATCAGCCAGACTTTATCGTTGCCGCTACCACCAATAATTTCCGCTTTGTTGCCTGTACTGCCAGCCGCACCACGGATAACGATGGTGTCATCATCCTCGCCTGAATCAATCATCAGGTCGCTGTGGTTCAGCATCAAGCCGAACTGGTCATCCCCCCTACCGCCAAAGAAGGAGCCGTTGCCGTAGGTGTAATCGCGGGCGTCGGTGTTGCTGTAAAGGGAGTCGTTGCCATCCCCCATGAAGACAGTAAGGTCGGAGATTGCACCAACTCGGATCAGGTCGTTGCCATTACCGAGGCTGAAGGAACGCAGTGAATCACTACGTAGGACCGTCAAATGGTCGTCATGCTCACTGCCAATAAACGACTCATACTGCTTGAGTACACCACTTACAATGGTTTTACTGCTTGCTATGGTGCGAATTATGCCTTCGGCGGTATTCGTGGCGTTGGTCTCGTAGTACACCGCTCCCTTCATATTCTGGAACACAGCAACGTCATTCCCGGCGCCGCCATTGGCCAGTGCCGGTGCATCATCGAAGAAGGTGCGATCATCGCCATCACCCATGTCCACGGTAACGCCGCTGCCGACCGAGGCAGTGTCATCGCCACCCCTTAGGTTAATGACATCGTTGCCGCCATTTGATGCATACATATCATCGCCGCCGGTGCCCTCGACAGTATCGGCAAACGCCGATCCTTTCCATGCTTGAATATTTTCAGCATGGCTCATATAAATGTTGTGGCCCCGGGTAGAGAGTTGGAAACTGACTAAGTTGCTTCCCCCGCCGCCATCCAGTTTCTGCGGCATATTTTCGAGCAGGAACATATCGTCACCGGCCCCTGCTGTGACGTCAAAGTAGAACACCTTGGTATTGATATACAGCCCGTTCATTGTAGATCGACTGTTGTCAATCGAGAGCGTGACGGCTCTGCCGTCATATGTTTCCGGCTGGTCGCCATTGTCGACTTGATAAACCGTATCGAAGCCGCTTTTACGTGTTGTCTGGTCGAATAAATTATCCAGCCGCAGCACGCCTTTGGCTCTGCCGTCGCTGCCGGTGTCGCTTTTGATGTTGCTTGAGCGCACAGCGGTTGTCAGAGTGGGGGTAGCGTTAGGGTCTACAACCTTAGCTGGATTGCCCTTGGCGTCAATAATATTGACCGTCCTGTCGACGTTGACAGCGAGATCTGCCCACTCTGCTACCGTTTTTTCAGAGCCATATTTGAATTCCTGCTTTGAGAAGGTGATCAGGTGGTAGCTCTGTACGCCGAATTTGTCTGCGGAGTCGGTAAGGGAGCTGACGCTTTGGTTGGTAAGGTAGCGCATGCGGTCGTCAAATGAATTATGGAGCCACTCATCAGTCATCAGCGCGTCCATATCGTGCTTCAATTTACTTGTGTAGATAGCTGAGAACCAGTTCACGATCGGCGTGGCATCCAGCGCAGCGATCTTATGCATGGTATCGACGACTTGGGCTTCATGATTCAGCCCCTTAGTGCTTAAGTCGTGGTAGACGTTGTTCAGCTCAATAGCGTGACCGATTGCCGAGAAGTTCGGAACAAGAAGAAAAAGCAAAGCCGCAGGGGGGCAGACGAGTGAGACACCGATGCCAGCGATGCCGGCGGCGGTGCCAATGATGGCGTTGGACAAGTCCCACTTCGATTGCGTAGAGCTGAAATCCCCCTTATAGGTATTAGCCACCTCAACGATATTCAGTATTGAACTGACTGTTATGAAACCAGCACCAACCACGGCAGCGCCTTGTGCTGCACGCAATGCTTTGGTGCCTGAGGTAAGCGCGTTGATTATGTCTGTAGCGAAAAACCCTGTATCGGCCAGTGTGGTCAGGGTTAACTGCGCCTTTTTCACATCAGTAGTCGGTGTGTTGGCGGCTGCATAGATATCGTTGGCGAGTGCCAGCATATCGGCGACAAAGAAGACACTATTCTTGCCGAGCTTGCTATTCAGTTCCTTGCCTCGGTTGAAACTGAACTTTGCTTCTTCACCCACCGCCTTGATAGCTTTCACCCGTTCTTCAGCCAGAACATCCACCGTACCGAGGCTAAGTGATTCGCCTCTGCGAAAGAGCTTGTCTACATTATCGGGTAACTGATTGGGTATGTTCGTGACACTTTTCTGAAATGCCATGAAAAGATCATTGAATGCCTTGGTTGGACTTTCTTTTTTTTGGTGTGCTTCAATCAATGCATAGGCAATAGCGAAAGGCGCCTTAAGTGCGTTGGCGGCATAATATGCGGCTGTGATCGCATGTTTGGCGGTTTCATCTTTATTCGCTGCTTGAAAGGCTTCATCGGGGACGGCGAACAATAGCGCCCCACCTGCACCCAGAAAGCGTCCGAATTGTTGTGCATTACTCCGAGCCGCATAGCGACTTGCCATCCGCTGGTATTGCGAATCGTTGAGTAAATTACCTTTCAGCTTGGGGATTTCAACCGCTTCAAGGTTGTAGTTGGCCAATACGACGGCGATTTGCCGTGCTCGCTCAGGGGTGATCTTGTTATTGGGGTCCTTCGCCATCTCATCGGAGATTTTTTTTGCAGAATCGTTAATGGCGTCAGGGGTGATTGTCTTCAGCGTCTCTTCTTTCCACTTTTGCCAGTTTTTGGCGAACGTGGAATCGTTCTTGTTCAGGTTGATGCCCCCTAATTCCTCCGATAATTTGATCTGTAAGCGGTCGATACGCTGCAAGGGGGAAATGTCGAGGCCCTTGTCTCGCCACGCTTTTACGCGAGTGCTGTCCGTTGAAAGGATATTGCCCAAGCCGGACGTCAACTTCTCATATGAACGTTGGTACTGGATCTTCGCCAAGTCGGTATAGATGCGCGAAAATGTGGTGAATACTAGGTAGCTGCGTGCTGGGCCTGCAACCACAGGTAGTGGGAGGTATTCGGTGGTTTTGACCAGATCGTTTAACTCGGTTTTTACCGATTTCAGTTGGGCAGTTGTTGCATCCTTGAGTAGATTGCTCAACAAAGCTAGTGAGTTCTTGCTGTACTCGACTTGGCTGGCCCAGTTCGCCAGGGTGTCCCTGCTGATGATTGTTCTACCCAGCCTTTTCGATTCTTTGAGATCGGACTCGGTAAAGGAAAGGCCGAGTACTTGGGCGGTGTCTTGAAATGCTTGGGCATCGTCGCCCAGATAGTCGGACAGTGTGATGACCTTTGCCCCTGCCCCCCATCTCTGGCTGGAACTACTTAGTACGCCGTTGATTTTCTCCAAAAAAAACGAGAACGAGTCAGTAGCAAAACCCAATTTCTTCCGTAAGTCTTCGAGTGTCATGATGCGACTCCTTGCTTGACGAGATGCACAACCACATCCTGGATCTGGTATGTGGTGCAGTACCATCCCCGGCCATGCAGTACATGCACGTCATGGGATGGCAGAAGATGTACCTGCACCGGCCTCTTTAGGAGGCAGTGCAAGTACAATTTCATCGGTCTACTGAGCGGCCTTTGAGGCCTGGAGATAAGCTAGCGTTTTCGAAATGCTTCGCTGATTTGCTTGGAACCTGTTCAAGATCAGCGGGCTGAAGAAGTGGCCAATGTTGCACCGCAGGCTGGTTTTGACTTCTGCGGTTACCTCTACGAGGGATAAGAGGTGAATCTATTTGACGCGCTGTCGGCGTCCGGTTTTATTCGGGCGTAATTAGCCAGACCAGTTGCACCCTGGAAAAAAGGGGTGCTCTACCCCTGTAGGTAGCTGTGGGGTGCGGACAAAATGTATTCAAATGTCTTGCTGTCTGAATATTGGGGAAAACGTCACGCTGTCTGACAAATCTTTGTGTTATCAGCTAACACAGACAAAGGAGCAAAGCCTAGGTGCAAGTGGTGCTGTATCGTGCATCCAGCGCAGTGTAGGTGTGGCATGTGATAAGAGTTAACTAAGGAGAAGTACTATCTGTTCGCAGAGATATTGCGTCACCCTCGGTATGTTATTTTCCAGCCAAGTTTGCGAGTGACTCAGGACGTGGAGTAATTTATTCATTTGGTATTTTAATGCTTAAGTTTAAGAACTTGAATCATATCTGTATGTGGCAATGAATTAAACTCTATTCTTAAGCTGTTTAATAAAATCGAGCAAGACACCTATCTTGAGTAACGCAAAATATAAATTCTTTGTCGGTTATCTTCCCTGTTCTTTGTTAGGACTGACATTGCTATTCATCTTATTGGCCAGCTTTGCCAATACAATGTTAGCCGTGATGATTTTTTGGCCCTTGTTTTTATACTTAAGCGGGCCATTTTTATTTGTGCAGCTGACAATTTTTCTTCTCCCGATCAGAGATAAAGGTAATAAGAATAAATTTTTTGTCAACGCATCTATCGCTACTTGCTTGAATGCAATCGTTGGTGTGCCCCTACTAATAGCTATTTTAGTGGGTGTCAGCAAACTACCTTGGATCGCTGGGTATTTAAAGCAACCCCGTATTATCGTTGTAGATAAGGTTGGAAATGTTTACATTGATGATCTTGGTCCTCAGTACCAAGAGAGCCGATGGGATGCAATTTATAAAGTATCTAACCGGGGGTATGTAAGCAAATTTGCCGAGCAGGTAAGAGTAAAAGATTCACTAGGTGGAATGGTTGTTGATCAGTCAGGTAATCTTTTTATTTCAGATTGGAATGATCATGCTGTCAAGAGAATTACACCTTCAGGTGAAGTGAGTATATTTGCGGGCACTTCTGGAGTGGTTGGATTTAAAGATGGCTTGAGAGAGAAAGCCTTGTTCAGTGCCCCTGGTGCTATGGCCATTGATGGGAATAAAAATCTTTATCTTATTGATAGAGGCAATCATGTGATCAGAAAGGTTGACGCTAAAGGATATGTCACTACGCTGATTTTCAAGAAGGACGGGTTGAAAACGAACCAACTAGATGCATACGATATATCTGCGGATATAGATGGTAATCTTACGGTTATTTCTGACGATGGTCAGAGAATTGATTCGATCGATAAGAACGGCACACTAAAAAATCTGGCGGCATCTACCGAGAGGTGGCGATTTTTATCAATAGTACGCGATGATCTGGGAGACCACTTTGCTATTGACCAAGGAAATAAAATTATAAAAATATCCCACTCTGGAGCCATATCTGAGTATATAAATACTGTGGCTATTAATACGGACTGGATTCATTGTTTGGCGCTTGATAAACAAGGGAATTTATATACGCTTGGGCGCTACAACCATACGTTGTATAAGATCACACCACAGAAAGAAGTTACAAAACTCATGCGTTAGAAAGTAGTGGCTTAGGTGAGAGGTTGCTTCACTATACAGTTTTACTATTCAACGAGGCTTGAATTGGATAACCCCGTGCTTCAAGATGCTCTTTACATTGATTGAATGCCCCATTCTGCATGCCATTGTTTGGATGTGAAATGTGGTTCAATGACCTATATCGCGTGTTCGGCCAACATCTTGGAACCTATTCACAATTTTATTGCGCAGCCACAATCCGGGTGTATGTGCTGCTCAACGTTCCCCTGCAAAGAGGATGCCAAACTGTTTAGGTGCTTTGTACCGTGCAGTTCGGAGGTACTGGATGGTGTACCTGAATCCAGACGGGCTGTTGATTCAAGCCATGAACAAGCTCTGTAAATCCGTCGTGCTTAACTGCTTCTGCAGCTTATTGGGAGCGTCCTGGTCGCTGGCCAAGAAGTAGAAGAATTCGCGCGCCAGGCTTACGAATACATGCCAACGGTCCTGGCTAGGCAGTAGCGCCAGTACCTGGTCAACACAGGTTCTGTAACTTTCGGTATTCGGGTTTGAGTCGCGCATGGTGTAAAGCAGCAGTTTGATCAACCGGGTACGTGCTTGGACATTGGCTTCTTCCAGGCCCAGTTTGTTCAACTCCTCGCCATAGCGCTGCAGGCTACGGAATTGATGTGCGTGTAATTCCAGCTTTTGCAAGGTGGCTTGGGACCAGGGATCCGCCTGCATACTGGCCAGCGCCCTAGCCAAGTTGCTGTCACCAGTCGGTATGACTGACGGTTGAGCAATGGGCGCTGTGGGGATCACAACGGGAATGGCTTCTCCGCGCCAATAGGGGAAGAACTCACGGATCAATGTACGGAATTGGTCTTCCTCGGGGAAGTTGCGCAGGGTGACATCCGCGCCGGCACGGTAGCCTTGGCCATCATGTGTGACGTCACGTAGGTGACTTAACAAATGGCGTAGAAAGTGCCTTGTCGTGGTGATTTGCTTGTTCGTTACACCCCGGAGTTTCAGATCGTCGAGGTATTGGTCCAGGGCGGCTTCGGGGGTGGGGCAGGTCATGGGCGTACTCGATCGGAATGAGTTCAAGCCGCGCGGGCTAACGGGTCTGGGCGGGTTGCACCGTGCCAGCAATAGAAGAACTCCCGCGCCATATCGGTAAATACCCGGCGGCTGTCTTCATTGGAAAACAAGGTGAGCATGGCGTCCACGCCGGCGCGGTAAGCCATGGGGGTTTCGTCTGTATTACGAATGATATAAAGCAGCAGCGTCAGCAGGCGTTCCCGGACATCGCGTACTGCATTGTCTGCCCCCTGTTCTGCGAGTTGCTCGATATAGAGGGTAAGGCTGGGTTGTACTTCCTGTGACCAGGGGTCAGCATTGAGCCGCTCGAACATTTCAATCAGGTTGCCTTGCAGATCAATGGGAGGATGCGCCAGCGACAGGGCCTCCGCGGCGTTGAGAAGGGCGATGGTTTTCAGGTCACCCGTCCAGAAAGGGTAAAACTCCCGGGCCGTAGTAATGATTTCGACCTGCTGGTCATCCGGGAAACGGTGAAGTATGTAATCGACGGCGTAACGATAGCCGGCATCGCTGTCTGTAATGTGCTTGTCAGTCTGGCTTTCCAGCGCGGTGATCAGGTTACGCAGGAAATGTTTACGTCGGGTGAGAAGGCTGGTGGCCGCACCCTTGCTTTTCAGCAGCTGCAAGTAAGCGGCTTGCGCAGTGATAGCGTGGTTGGCGTCGAATATTGTCATGGCCGCGTACGGAGGATATCGTCTTCCATACTAGTTGATTTCATAAAACACGGCGGCTTGCGTGCAGCTGGTAAAATTCGCCGCATGATTCGTCTCTCCTCCCTTACCCTACGTCGCGGCACCAAGGTGCTGCTCGAACATGTTGATTTGATTTTGCATCGCGGCCAACGCGTTGGCGTCGTCGGGCCCAATGGCGCCGGCAAATCGAGTTTCTTTGGTCTTCTACGTGGTGAATTGCTGCCTGACGCTGGTGATTTCGACTACCCGGCCGGTATGGTGATCGCATCGGTACGTCAGGAGACACCGGCTTTGCATGCCAGTGCGCTTGACTATGTGCTGGATGGCGATGCCGAATTGCGAATGATCCAGCGTGAAGTGAGTAACCCGGCCCATGATGGCGTGGTACATGGTGAATGGCTGGGCCGGTTTGAAGCTGTCGACGGTTATTCAGCCGAGGCGCGGGCCGGTAAATTGTTGCATGGTCTGGGTTTCTCCACTGATGACTTGCAAAGGCCTGTTGCCAGCTTTTCGGGTGGCTGGCGCATGCGGCTCAACCTTGCCCAGGCATTGATGTGCCGTTCTGACCTTCTACTACTCGATGAACCCACCAACCACCTTGATCTGGACGCCGTGCTCTGGTTGGAAAACTGGCTGGCCAGCTACCCGGGCACGTTGCTGCTTATTTCGCATGACCGCGATTTCCTGGATGCGACCGTGACAGCGATTGCACATCTCGCAAACAGCCAGATCACGCTCTACACCGGCAACTATGCCGAGTTCGAGGCGCAAAAGGCCGAGAAGCTCGCCCAGCAGCAGCAGGCCTTTGAGAAGCAGCAGCGGGAAGCGGCGCATTTGCAGAAGTACATCGACCGCTTCCGTGCACAGGCAACCAAAGCCCGGCAAGCCCAGAGTCGCATCAAGGCGCTGGAACGCATGGAGATGATTTCTGCGGCGCATATCGACTCACCGTTTGATTTCAGCTTCCGTCCGCCCGCCTCCAGCCCCAACCCGTTGCTGCGCATCGAGCACGGTGCGGCAGGGTACGGTGGCAATCGCTTACTCGATGACATCAATATCAGCATTGAAAGCGGTGCGCGTATCGGTCTGCTGGGGCGCAATGGTGCAGGTAAGTCTACGTTGGTCAAACTGCTGGCAGGCGATATCCCCTTGGTAGCAGGTGGCCGTGTGGAAGGGCACGGCTTACAGATTGGCTACTTTGCCCAGCATCAGCTTGAGCACCTGCGTGTCGATGAAAGCCCGCTTTGGCACATGCAGAAGTTGGACCCCAATACGCGCGAGCAAGAATTGCGCAATTTCCTCGGCGGTTTCAACTTTCATGGCGATATGGCAACTGGCCCGGTTGCCCCCTTTTCGGGCGGCGAGAAAGCGCGGCTGGCGCTGGCCATGATTGTTTGGCAGCGGCCCAATCTGTTGTTGCTCGATGAACCGACCAACCACCTCGACCTGGAAATGCGCCATGCGTTGACATTGGCCTTGCAGGACTATGTGGGCGCGATGATCGTCGTGTCGCACGACAGGCATTTATTGCGGGCGACGACGGATACTTTCTGGCTGGTGGAAGTCGGTAGGGTAAGACCGTTTGACGGCGATCTGGACGACTACAAGCGTTATCGGGAGCAGGAAGGGCAGGTACTACCGGGCAGCGTCGCAGCAGATGGCAGCAGTGGCCTGGACCGTAGAGCCCAGAAGCGCCAGGAGGCGGAAGAGCGACAACGTCTGGCGGGATTGCGCAAGCCATTGGAAAAGGAATTGTCCAAAATCGATGCGCAGCTGGCCGACCTGGGCAAGCAGCGTAGTGGATTGGTCGACATGCTCGGCGGCGAGGAAATCTATGCCGAGTCGGCCAAAGACAAGCTGCGTGAGGCTGTGCGAAAGCAAGCCGAGCTCGATGGTGCAATCGAAGCCTTGGAAATACGCTGGCTGGAATTGCACGAGCAGTTGGAAGCCTTGGCGGTCTGATCATGGAATCTTATGTCCACTGAAGTAATCGTCTCTTCTGATAGCACGCTGCCACGATTGCGTCGGGCTGCGACACCAGCCTTGTTTTTGTTGCTTGGCGTGGTATATGCCAGCTGGGCAGCCCGCTTGCCTGCTATACGCGACGCTTTGGTATTGGATGCAGCCACCTTGGGCACTGTGCTCCTGGGCGGCGGGATAGGTGCGGTCGCCTCGTTCCCTGTGGCGGCTTGGCTGGTGGGGCACTACGGGGCACGCAGGGCAGCCTTGATGTCAGGTTTGGCGGTATTGTTGGTCCTGCCCATCCTGGCGGTTTTACCTGGCTGGGGTTGGTTGATGGCAGGCATGGTGGCTTACGGCGCAGCAACCAGTTGCTTTGATGTATCGATCAACGCCTTGGGGGCAGAGCAAGAGCGTGTAATAGGGCGGTCCATCATGTCCATGCTGCATGCCTGGTTCTGTATGGGGGCTTTTATCGGTGCCCTGCTTGGCAGTGCTGCAGCCGGTCTGGGTCTATCGCCATTGTTGCATTTGAGTCTGGTGGTGCTGGTGCTGATCGTACCGCTGGGCTTGGCTTACCATGCCTTGCCGTGTGATGCGCCCGATGTGGAACTGGGTAAAAAGCACTTTGCCTTGCCGCATGGCGCGCTGATCTGGCTTGGGATGATCGCGTTCCTTGGTGCGATCTCTGAAGGGTCGCTTACCAACTGGATATCGCTTTATCTGCGCGACCATCTGTATGCCAGTGAAGCGGTTGCGCCGCTGGGCTATGCCGGTTTTGCCGGCGCGATGCTAGTGGCGCGCTTGGTAGGGGATAGATTAAAAGAGCGCTTTGGCGCAAAACGGCTGGTAACCCATGGCAGTGCGTTGGCGATGTTTGGCCTTGGTATTGCCATTCTGGCGGGCAATGTGCCGGTTGCTGTGCTCGGGTTCGTTCTGACCGGGCTTGGGGTAGCAGCGATATTTCCCTGCATCTTCAGTGCTTCAGGAAAAGAAGGGCCAACGGCCTTGGCTGGCGTCGCTACACTGGGGTATTCCGGCTCGCTTATGGGGCCGCCCATGATGGGTTACGTGGTGCATGGCTTTGGCTTGCAAGCAGGCCTGATTTTTTTAGGGCTGACTTCCTTTGCGATGATTATTGCTGCGAGCCAGACGCGTCTGCTGCGTTAAGACCCTCCCCTAAGAACCTGTCTAAAGTCTGCTGTGCGTCAGCAATACGGTGTTGAAAACCCCCTTGGAATGCTCATTTACCATAAGTAAACTCCGCTTCCTCGGCTGTTTTCGCCTTGTCTTGCTCTAGCTCGCGAGACTTTAGACAGGTTCTAAGAATCTCAAAAAAGGGAGTGATATCACTCCCTTTTTGCTGGTCAGCGTTTCAGATAAGTCTCAAAGAAACGCAGGGTGTGGCCGATGCTCATTACCTGGTTTTCGCGTTTGGTGGCGCCATGGCCTTCATCAGCAAACAGGATCAGCTCGGAAGCCACGCCTCGCTTTTGTGCGGCTTCATACATTTGCACGGCTTCACCTACGGGTACGCGAGGGTCGCTCACCCCTTGGATGATCAGCAACGGGTCCTTCAGCTTGTCGATATAGGTGATCGGCGACAAGGCAATCAGCGCTTCGCGGTCTTTGGTGGGGTCGCCATACTCCGCAGCCCGCAAGGCACGGCGGTAGGGGGCAGTGTTCTCCAGGAAGGAAAGCAGATTGGACATCCCGACAGTGGCGACACCTGCATCGTAAGCCCCGGCAAACCGAGTCATCGCGTACAGAGTGGAATAACCACCGTAGCTACCGCCCATGATGCCAACCTTGGGTGCGACGCCATTTTTGGCCCAGGCTTTCTTGATATAGATCGCCGCATCCTCAATGTCGGTGATCACATCAAGCCGCTTGGGGCCGTTGTCGGCATTCAGCCAGGTTTTGCCATAACCGTCCGAGCCACGTACATTCGGCTGTACGTAGATAAACCCGGCGTCGACGAATAGTTGGGCACGGGTTGAGAAACCGGGGCGCGACTGGCCTTCAGGCCCGCCATGGAATTGAACAACGACCGGGCAAGGTCCTGGTTCGCACTTGGCTGGCCGCTGTACGAACATCGGGATTTGCTGGCCATCCCGACTGGGGTAGCTCTCAAGCCGGGCTGCGGTAAATCGTTTGGTGTCGACCTCTGGGGTGGACGGCGCAACCCAGCGTGTCAGCTTGTGGGATTTCCAATCAAACACATAATTGGCATTCGGCAGGGCGGCGGATTCGACCCCCAGCACAATACGTTGGCCATCCTGGCTGGTAGTGAGGACCTGGACATGATCCGCGCCAGGGAAAGTAGGCAATTTGAGGGGCTGGAGCGTTTTTGCATCCAATGCATAGCTTTTGGCGTAACCGGCCTCGTTCACCGCGTAGTACAACCGTTGTTTGGCTTGGTCGAACGAGAAACGCGCGACATCCCATTTCTGTGCCGGTGTGATTGGGCTGAATTTGCCATCGACCAGCTTATAAAGGCGGCGGGCATCATCAAACTTGCTGGTCAGCACGACCAATTCACCCGGCTTGGCACCGTATTGCACCCGGTAGTCCTCGCCTTCACCTTGTCCCAGTACCGGACGGAAGTCCTTACGCGTTGGTGACCATTCCCAGATTTCACTGTCGACATTGGAAAAGGATTTCTGCAGCAACAGGGTGCCATCAGCCTGATGGTCGACGACATTCCAGCTGCCTTGCCGATCGAACAACTTCTCCTTCTTGGCTGTGCCGAGTTCATAGCGATAAAAGGTATAGCTGTCGCGTACTTCATCGTTGCTACGGTAATAGACATAACGGCCATCGTCCGAGACAAATTCGAACAGGGTCTGAATACCCGGCAGGTGTTGGATAGGTTTGAGTTCGCCACCCGCTGTGGCTTGCAGATAGAGACCAGGATTCTCTTCGCCTTTACGGTCGCGGCTCAGAATCAGCCATTTGCCATCAGGGCTGATATCAAGCACCGCTGTAGCGTCTTCCCCCCCAGTCATCTGCATTGGGGCTCGTTCCGCCCCATCTACACGCCATACCTGGGGGGTACCGGTAACACGCCAACCGTAATACATCGCCTTGCCATCGGGTGACAGAATGCCTGCACCGGGGCCACGCAGGTCCAGCATGCTTTGCACCTTACGACTCAGGTCGGGTGGCAGGGCCTTGGCGCGGAATGCTTCCAGTGTTTCAGTGCTGATGCTGGTGGCACCCAGACCGCGATAACTTGGCACTTCGGCGGCTTGGGCGGCGAAGGTGGTGCTGATAAGAAGGATAAGAAAAGAAGACTTCATGCAGCAGGATTCCGTAGGGATGGCGAAAGGGAAGCACAAGGCTGAACAAGCAACAGGCACAGAAAGGAACGACCGGCATGGTAGCGGCTACCATGCCGGTCGTCTGCGTTTGATTTGTAAAAAAGATATGCGCGGAAGTTCTACCGCGAGCGTGTGGGTTCGTTCGCTGCTACTTCCCGGCGGTACCTTTCCAAATGGCGATATAGGCTTCCTTATAAGGAATGTCGGAGTCTATTTCCCGTGCTCCCAGCCTTGCGAGCGATTGTGTCGTTACCAGGATTGGCTTGGTGACAAAGCCACTTGGGGGTTTACCGGCAAAAGCACGATTCAGTTCGTCGGCCAATTGCCAGCCCTGTAGATTCAGGGGTTCCGCAACAGTGGCCGCCTGCAAGGACAGCCCGCTCTTGATACGACGTAAAGCCTTGCCCGACCCATCGCCTGCAGAGATATTACGAATGTCGTTACGGCCGATTTTCGTCAGCGGGAAATTCATCTCATCGAAATAGATGTCATTGATGGCCAGGGTATGGGTCCAGGTCTTGCCAAAGCGCTTATCCAGACGCACAACCATTTGCTCTACCTCCTGTTTTGCCTTGGAGATCAGGACGTTTTCTATTGAGAGTACTTGGCAATTCTTGCATTGCTCCAGGGTTTCTTTCATCCGCTTGGTTTTTTCGTTGGCTACGGCAAATCGGTCGTCATTGATAAGGACGACACCAGCCTTGTCTTTCGTACTGTTGATGACGAATTCCGCTGCAACTCTGGCGACGTCACTTGCATGAGTGGCGATATTGAGAAATAGATCCTTCGTCGGCCCCGGCGCGGCATCGGCATGCCAGCCAATCAGTACAATCCCGGCGTCTTTGGCTTTTGGCAGTAGCGTGGCGATGTCTTCCGCCTGGAATCCACCAAACACAATAGCATCGGGCTTTTGTGCAATTGCAGCGGCGAATTCTGTGTTGATAGTGGGTGTATTCCCTTTGCCATCCACCGCAGACACAGCCCACCCCATTACCTGCGCAGCTTCCTCCAGGCCCCTGTAAGCGGCAGTTGGCCCACCATTTTGCAAGTCTTGCGAGAGAAAGATAACTTTGCGTTTGCCTTGGGTGATCGGTCCGCTGGACGGTCCATCCCAGGCTGCTGCAAAACTGGGAAGGCTGAGGCAGAGCAACATGAAAAGCGAGGCAATGTTGTTTAATATTTTTAACATGATCAGCGCCCTCTGGAAAATGTCTGAAGCCCCTGTTTTCCCTATGTTTTAAGACCGTTCATTTGGGAGGAGCGACGACTAATTTATGTATGGTGAGTCCACTCTCAAAGCGCAATCCTTTATCCGACAAGAGTATTCAGAAAGCGAGGTTTTAAGCTGGAAGGTCTGAGAACCTGTTTAAAGTTTGCTACATGTCAGCAGTACGGCGTTTAACCTCCCCCTCGGAATGCTCATTTACCATGAGTAGACTGTGCTTCTTTGGGTGATTTCGCCTTGTCGTGCTTGCTAAGCGTTGAATAGGTTCGGGGATGTGGATAGTCGGTCGGGTGAATATTGGACTAAATAAAAACGGCATGTACAAAGGTACATGCCGTTTTCTGGTTTCCAACGCTGTATTGCGGCGCAGCAAGCTATGAGCAGGTTGTTAGTGGCCTGTGCCGGACTGCGTTACCGCATCCTGTATTGGTGCGTCCGGGGCTGGGTGTTTAATGGAAAATTTCTGCTTCAACCACATGCCCAGGTCATCCAGATAGGTAAACACCACCGGCACCACAACGAGGGTCAGCAACGTAGAGGTGATCACGCCGCCAATAATGGCATGGGCCATGGGTGCCCGTTGTTCGGAACCCTCACCCAAGGCCAGCGCCAAGGGCACCATGCCGCCTATCATCGCAAAAGTGGTCATCAGGATAGGGCGCAACCGCACGTGGCCTGCTTCGACAATCGCGGCGAAACGCTCCACCCCCTGTTCGCGCAGACGGTTCACAAAGTCGATCAGCAGAATCGCGTTCTTGGTCACCAACCCCATCAGCATGATCACACCGATGATGGAAAAGAGGTTAAGCGTGGAACGCCAAGCCAGGAGCGCAAGGAAGATACCCACCAACGATAGCGGCAGCGATGTCATGATGGCCAGCGGTTGGCTGAAACTGCCGAACTGCGAAGCTAGGATCAGGTAGATAAAGATCACCCCGGTCACTAAGGCCTGCACCGCGTAGCCAAAGCTCTCGTCCATATCGCGATTCGCGCCTTCCTGGGCAAAGCGATAGCCCGGCGGCATCTGTATGCTCTTGAGCACTTGGTCCACTTCCGCTTGTACTTCGCCGACCGGCACGCCTTCTACATCGGCATAGACCTCGACATTGCGGAACAGATTGCGCCGCTTGATCAAAGTAGGGGTACCGCTGTCCTTGATCTCCGCCACTTGTGACAGCGGAATCATTACCGGCTGGCCGGTACGCGAGTCGATATCCGTACTGGCGATGGGCAAATTGGCCAGGTCTTCGGCAATACGGCGATTGTTTTCCGGCAGCCGCACGATGATGTCGTAACTTTCCCCATCAGGCGCCTGCCAGGTGCCGATATCGTCACCCGCAATCAAGGGACGCAGGGTCGTACCGATCTGGCTGACCGACAACCCAAGCGTGCTGGCCATTTCACGATTCACATTGATGTCGATTGCTGGTTTGGCTGCCCGTAACGAGGTCTGTACGTTAACCACATGCTTGATCTTGCCCAGACGCTCGGCAACATTTTCCGCAATACGTTGCAACTCACCCAGGTCCTTGCCTTGCAAGGTGATGAAGATCGGCGAGCGACCGCCGCCACCTTCCGGTCCTTTCACGCTACGCAGCTCGATACCGGCAATCTGCTCCAATCGCCCTCGGATCTTCTTGATCAAGGCCTCCTGGCTGATACGCTTTTTCTTCTCGATCAAGGTCAGGTTGGTATGGGCGATGTGCTTGCCGCCAGAATCCCCAGTATTGATTGAGGTGTACATCTCCTCGATCTCGGGGAAGGCATGCAAGGCTTCTTCCACCTGCTGTGCTTTCGAAGTGGTGTAGTCGAGCGAGCTGCCAATAGGGGTGCGGTAATCGATGTTGATCCGCCCGACATCTGCGGTCGGTATGAACTCCGCGCCTATCATCGGTACCAGCAGGAATGAACCAAAGAACAATGCACCGGCGGCAATGAGCACCATGGATCGGTGAGACCAGCTTGGTTTCCCTTTCAGCCCCGACTTCAGCCAGGCCCGGGCACGTGGCCGAGTGGCAAGAATAAAGAGCGTGATTGGAAGGAAGAGCACAGCCAGCATCAGTACCAGCCATTTAGGCATGGACTGGCGTGTGGGGTTGAGCACCCACTCAATGGCGCGGGCGTACAGGGCGGATACCTTGTCCATCCAACGCTCAAATCCATCCAGTACCTTGCCCACAGGCCCTGAGTGCTTCATGCCATGGGCGTGTGGGTCGTGCCACACCGAGCTGAGCATCGGATCGAGGGTGAAGGAGACAAACATCGAGATCAGCACCGCAGCGCAGACGGCGATGCCGAATTGGAAGAAGAACTTGCCGATGATGCCGCCCATAAAACCGACAGGCATGAACACCGCCACAATGGTCAGCGTAGTGGCCAATACCGCAAGGCCGATCTCAGCCGTGCCATCCATCGCAGCCTGGTAGTGGCCTTTGCCCATTTCGGCATGACGTACGATGTTCTCGCGTACCACGATCGCATCGTCCACCAAGAGGCCTACGCAAAGCGACATGGCCATCAGCGTCATCACATTGATGGTGAAGCCGAACAGCTGCAGGAAGAAGAAGGTGCCGATCAAAGCCACCGGCAAAGTGAGCCCGGTAATCACGGTGGAACGCCAGGAACCGAGGAAAAGCCAGACGATCAGCACCGTCAGTGCAGCGCCCTCGAACAGAGTGGACTTCACGTCCGCCAACGACCGACGTATGCCGCGTGACCCATCGCCTACGACCTGTAGCTGGATATTTTCAGCACTTAGCTCCTTGTTGAGATTATCGACCATGGCGCGTACATCGTCGGCCACCTGCACGGTATTCGCACCGCTGATCTTGGTAATGTCGACCGTCAATGCTCGCTTGCCATTCACCAAGGCCAACGAGTCACGCGTTTGCTCGCCATCGATGACATTGGCGATCTGATTGAGCAGAATCGGCTGGCCATTACGACGTGCTACCACGATCTTGCCGAACTCGGCCGCTTCGATCAGGCGGCCCTTGAGCTGCACGACGCGTTCGGTTCTGTCGAACTCGATGTTGCCGACGGGTACTTCCTGGTTCTCGGTACGAATCGCAGAGATCACTTGGTCTGCGCCGATACCCAACGCACGCATCTTCTCGGGCAATATTTCAATATTCAGTTGCCGTTTGATCGCGCCAACCAGCCGTACGCTGCCCACCCCCTTCACTGTCTGGAACTGGCGTTGGATGTATTGGTCGGCACGGATAGTCATCTGCCGCTCATTCAGTTTGTCGCTGGTGATGGCGACAGAAAGCGTGGGACCGTCGCTTTCGCGTGCCCGGGTGATGTAAGGCTCTTTTACCTCTTTGCGAAATTCGGCCTTGGCTTCGTCAACCTTCTCGCGCACATCTTTCATGGCTTGGTCGACATTGGTGTCGAGTTCGAACTCGGCTACCACGATCGATTGGCCACTATAGCTGTCCGAAGTCAGGTTCTTGAGACCAGAGATGGTGGACAGCTTTTCTTCGACGCGCCGTGAGATTTCCGATTCGATGATCTCGGGCGATGCGCCTGGATAACTGGTAACCACAATGGCGAATGGGAATTCGATATCGGGCATTTCCTCGATCGGTAGGCGCTGGTAGGCAAACAAGCCAAGCACCACCAACGCCACCATCATCATGGTGGCGAAAACCGGGTTTTGGATGCTGATGCGGGTGAACCACATGGAAACAACCTCGTTTATGCGGCAGCGCCGCGTGCGTGGTATGTGAATGCGTCAGCCCAGGCAGACCACAGGTAGGGCATACCTGTTTCTGCCCAGGGTTGGTAAGTCGATCAGGCGGTTGGTTTGGCTACAGGCAATTTCACAGCCTGGCCAGGCTTGAGGTTTTCGATCTTGGCGATTACGACCACCGCACCGGACTTGATGCCCTCGGTGATCGCCACCTGTTTGGTCAGCTCGTTCATGAGGCCGAGCTTGATCGGGCGGGAAACAATCTTGCCGTTCTCCACTGCCAATACATAAGGTGCTTTGCCGTCGAGGTCACGGATCGCGCTATAGGGCAGGGTGGCAGCATGCTCAACCTTGGCCAGGGTCGCTTCGCCCTGGGCAAACATGCCGCCGCGCAGACTATGGGCCGGGTTGTTCACTTTTACGTAGACCGGCACCATGCGTGAGCCGGCATCGGCCACCGGTGCGATGCGTTCAATACTGCCGGTGAATTGCTGCTGGTCAAACCCTTCGATCTTGAGCGTTACCAGCTGGCCTAGTTTGACGGCAGGAAGGCGGGCTACTGGTACGTTGGCTTCGTACTCGAGTTCATTGAGGTCTACGAGGTTGAATAGCGCCTGATTAACATTGACCCGGCTGCCCGGCTCCGCTTTACGGCTGGCAATGATGCCGTTGAAGGGTGCGCGCACCACGCCGTCCGATACCGCTTTGTTCGCCACGGCAGCCTGGGCTTCCTCTGCCCTGAGTTGTGCAGCTGCGACGGCGACGGCATTTTCGCTCTTGTCGTAGACGGTGGGTGAGATAAAGCCTTGCTTGAGCAGGTCTGCATCCCGTTCACGGGTTTTCTCGGCGAGGTGTAGTTCGGCCTTGTAGCGTTCTCGGTTGGCAATGCGGTTACGCAGCTGATTATTACGGTCGCCAGCCTCAAAGCGCGCAATAACCTGGCCGGTATTCACTTTGTCGCCCGGGCGGACCAGCACTTCTTTCAATACCCCGTCTACTTCAGCACCGATAACCGTTTGCCGTATAGGATTGAGCGTACCGGACAGGCTCAGTGGCTGGATCAGGGTACTGTCTGTGACGTGTGCAAGGTCCGAAGCGGCAAGTTCCAACGCGATAGCAGCGGTATCGGCTTTGTCAGGGGTGGTTGCTGCGTTCTTCTTTTGGGCCACCACAATGCCGCCTGCGGCGAGTGCTAGCAGAACGGTGACAATGACGGCGTGGCGTTTTGCACGCGATGAGATTGGGCGGTTCATGCGGAATCTCCTTCCTGAGGAGCTTGCTTCTCTGGGTCCAGTCCCTGCCAGAGCATGTCGACAATGCGTGGCATGAGGGTGTCGAGGTCAATTGCCTCGGGGTTGAGTAACCAGGCGGTAATCAACCCATCCATCAAGGCGCTCCAGAATATGGCCTGCAGTTGAGGGTCAACCGGTGCGGGTTGTTTGTGCAGGCTATGTTGTTGGGTAATCAGGGTGGCTGATAAGCGATAGCTTTCCTGATAAGAGCGGGCCAGACGCTTACGTACTTCCGGGTCGCGTGCCTGGCCTAGAAACTCCAGGAACAGGCGTGGCCAGTCGGGGTCCTGCTTCACCCGGTCCAGCACGCCCGCAAGTAGCGCCTTGGTGCCTTCGCGTGGCGATACATGAATGGATTGTTGCTCAATGGCTTCCGGCAAGTGATGGTCGAACTCAACCTGGAAGCGACTGTCGAGCAGCGCAAAGAAAAGGTCGTTCTTGCTTTTGAAGTGCCAGTAGACCGCACCCTTGGTCAACCCCGCATCGGCCGCCACCTCGTCAAGCGAGGCGCCCAGGTAACTCTTTTGGGAAAACACGCGTGCAGCGGATTCGAGAATACGGTCGCGGGTGTCCACGGGCTCTGCAACAGCACCCTCAAGCAACGCAGCAAACTGCTCACGCGGGCCAAGCAGGCGCTTTACCGTCTGCCAGGGCACATTGGATGCCTTTGCTATATCGGCATAGGTCAACGTATCAGCCGGTACGGTAGCCGCAAGCGTACGTAATGCGGCTAAAGCAGCTTGGCGGGCAGTCTGGGCGTCAATTTCAATTGCGGGTTGAGCAGCGTGGTTCAAGTCCGTGCACTCCTATAAGCATACTGTTTGGTATTTTATTTATTCACGAGGCGTTCTGTAAAGCATTCTCGGCATTACTGATGAAGCCCTCTATGTCATGCACGCTTGTTGAGTCACAGAATGGGTGATGGCAAAGCCTTGTCAGATGCGACACGAGACCGAACCTTCCCCTTACTTGAGCATGGAAGGGGTGCTGACAAGTACGTTGCATTTTTCTCTGTTAGTTCGGTTTGCCGCTTGGGGGAGATTTGGTCGATGGGATGTAAAGGCGGAATACCTACTCTGTGGGGATCTGAAAACCTGCTCAAGCTCAAAGTCAGTTGCACGTTATCCAAATACAAAAAACACCCTCGGAATGCGCATTTGCCCTATGTAAACTCCCTTTCCTCGGGTGTTGTCGCCTTGCCTTGCTTTAATAACTCGCGAGACTTTTAACAGGTTCTAAGCGTGAGTGGCCACTGTGCTGGCGACCAAATTCGCCAAGGTGATCTCACCTGCTTTTACTTGTGAAAAGCCGGCTTGCCAGATTGGGTTGTCCAGTTGTGTCGGCCCAGGATTTTGATGCAGCAGTGTCATCAGTACGAAGTCGCTTATTGTATCGAGACCCAAGCTGCGTGCCTGGGCAACGGCAGCATAAGCAAGCGTATAGCGCTCACCTGGGTTCAGCGATGCAATCTGACTGGGCATTTCGCGCTGCATCACGTCCAGTACCGTATTGGCCATGGTGGCCGAATCCAGCTGACTATGCTGTACCTCGTCCAATGGAAAGGGGGATTGCCATGCCTCGGGCTGAAAAGTAACCGGCACGTTGCACAGCACACCATATCGGTTGGCATAGGCAAGGTTGCTGGCAAAACCCAGGAATGCCTTTGCTTGGGTTTTGGTGAGTAAGGCCAGCAGTTCCGGCAGGATACGAGTATCGAAATAACGCAGCATGGCGTTTCTACGATTTGGCTGCGCCGCTTCGGTACGTTTGGCAAGGGCACGGCGCAACGTGGGGAAATCGAGTGGTGAGGCGATGCATGTAATGGCATTACGCATGGCCGCGCCTTGCGCCAGTTGCCGGATGAACTGTATCGACTTGAACATGGATGCCACAGGCAATACCACCAGCAGCGGCAGGGCGTGCGGCTCTCTAGGGTTGACCGTATCCCATAGCGGCCGGTAGGGAAGTTGCGCTTGGTTCAGCCAGTCAATCAAAGCGGGAATGGCGGCGTGGTCCAGTAATAAATAGTGATAGATATTTGCGGGGCGTGGCTGGCTTAGCCAGTAAGTGACTTGGATACGAAGTTGCTCGGCAGTTTCCATGGTACATCTCGGGGTTTACGGCGAACCCGCCGTGCTGGACTTGAGCAAACTTTTAGATACTCACAGTGGTTGCGAAGCTATGGCAGCAGCGCTTCCATCTTGTCGGTTTTACGAACGATTTCTTACTCGTCTTGACGGTAATCGCTCCGTGACAGGCAAAAATCATGGCGCCAATGCTGATCGAGCAATCTAGCCGGTGGTCGAAGTATCGAGTGGAGGATAAGCGAGGGAATGGGTGTTACAGCGCCGGATGTGCCAGTTGATACTGCACAGTTGGACAAGCGCCTTTGGCTGGTAGGCGGGAGATGGAGCATGAGGCTTCCTATCGGTAAACAGTTGGCGGTGCGCCTTGGCATTGACACGTATACAACTACCGATTTGCTACAGATAGATAACCGAAAAGGAAGCGAAGTACGAGAAGGCGGCATTAAGCTGCCGCTTCAGGTTTTTTGATTACAAATAGTCAGTTTTAATTGATCTGAGTTTTCAACCCGGTACACCCCTGGTCCACGAGCGACCACTTCTTTGCAAGCACCTGCCGGATCTGGATGGCTTCTTCAGCCTCCACCCTCGTTTTCTTCAAGAGCTTGTCTTTTGTGCGGACAGAGAAATTACCCAGTTCAAACTTCATAAAGTTACGACTGTTGCCGAGTTCAATTGCAGTCACGCACCGGCTCACCTCCGATGGCTCGATGATGTAACTTCTGATCGCGTCAAAATCATCGCGTTTGTACGTTTTGGATGAGCGAAGCCCAGGAAGCGACCGGTAACGTACGGTGATTTCACCGCTCTCTATATCGATCTCTGTGCTTTTGACGGTACGGCTGATTGTGATAAAAGCGATCAGGACCAAGCCGCCCAGGAGCGACACTTCAAGTATTGGGTGGGACTTGAAGGTGATGTTGCTAAGCGTGCAAACAAGTAAAACTACGTTACACAACAAGCTTAATTTAAGAAACGTAGGCAAAGGAAAAGGCCATTGGATAGTTATCTTGTCCATTTTTAAACCCTCAGCCATATGACTAACACAATGTCATTTTTTAAAGAGGAGTACTGCTTCATGCTTCCGGGTTTCAGCAAAAGTTTTAGGTTTTCATCCAAAAATATATTTTGAATAGCAAGAAGAGAGGATTCTGAGGAGCTGTTCAACGTCTCGCGGGCCAGGGCAAGATAAGGCGTAAATGCGCGAGGAAGCGGAATTTACGAAGGAATAAATGCGCATTCAGAGGGCATTTTCAACGCCGTATTGCTGACGCACAGCAGATTTTGAACAGGTTGAGAGCGTGTTTACGAACTGTCGCGAGCAGCTGTCAGCAGGGGGGCAGAGCACTTGCTTGGTCCACCGTCATCAATTCTTCATACTGTAGGAATAGTCTGTCTGCTCCTGACTATGGAGTGTACGTATGCGTGTGCTGATGGTCTCGGATGTCTATTTTCCCCGCGTCAATGGTGTATCTACCTCTATTCAGACATTTCGCCAGGAGTTGGCGGCATTAGGGGTAGTGGTGGACCTGGTCGCACCAGCTTACCCGGATGAGGTCGATGAGCCTGGCCTCATACGGATACCCTCCCGCTATCTGGCGTTCGACCCTGAGGACCGCATGATGCGGCGAAGTCTTTTGCGTCGTTTATTACCGAAGTTATGCAAAAAAGGGTATCAACTGGTCCATATCCAGACCCCGTTTGTTGCTCACTATGCCGGGTTGGAGATAGCGCAGGCTTTGGGCGTACCGGCGGTAACGACCTACCACACCTTTTTTGAAGAATACCTGCATCACTATGCCCGCATACTGCCGGCGAGTTGGACACGTGCAGTGGCCCGGCGTATTTCACGCGGGCAATGCAATGCTACTGATGGTGTTGTTGCGCCGTCGGTTGCCATGCGCGATGCGCTGCATCGGTACGGGGTTACTGCGCCAATAACAGTAATACCGACAGGTATTCCGCTAGAGCGGTTCCAAGGCGGAGATGGTTTGGCATTCCGCCGTGCCCATAACATAGGAGAGCACCAGGAAGTCGCGCTGTTTGTCGGTCGTGTGGCGCATGAAAAGAATATCGGCCTCTTGCTGCAGGTGGCTGAACGTGTACGGCAGGTCCGACCGAATTTTGTGCTGCTGATCGCAGGCGAAGGCCCGGCCCTGACCAGTCTGCAAGCACAGGCTCAGCAGCTTGGGTTGGGCGAGTCGGTTCGATTTATTGGCTATCTGGACCGCAAAACGGCATTGATCGACTGCTACCGGGCTGCTGATGTATTTGTGTTTGGGTCCGTCACAGAAACTCAGGGTCTTGTATTGTTGGAGGCTATGGCGACGGGCCTGCCAGTAGTGGCAGTCGCCGCCATGGGAACACGAGACATTCTGCTGCCGGAACGCGGCTGCTTATGCGCAAAGAACGAAGCGGCTGATTTTGCTGGAAAGGTGATCGAAGTGTTGATAAAGGCGGATTTGCGTCACCGTTTGGCAACAGAGGCGCAAATCTATGCGCAGAGCTGGAGTGCCCCTACTACTGCGGAACGTATGGCCGACTTTTACCAGCATACGGTGTTGACGACGGTATTGAATGGGGCGAGGCTCAATCCAGCATAAGCGTGTTGTCGAGCTGAACTGATGTTGGGCTGCGTAATGGTGTACCACGTTGCTGGTGCCAGATTCGGCGCAGTTCCCGCGCTGAACCAAAGCCTCCGATTTCAGCAATCTGTTCAAGTGAATAGCCCTTCTGTTGCAAAAGGGGCTCGATATGCGCCAGTTGCATGCGCTGTCGGTAATCCAATGGCGATATGCCGATATGTTGCTTGAACAGTCGTGCTAAGTGCCGTGTGCTGACGCAAGCGACGGCAGCGAGCGCGTTGAGTGACCAGCTCCCGGCCGGTTCTGCCGCAATCGCATCTTGCACGCGGTGTACGGCAGGATGCATATGCTCACGATAAGTCTGAAATGGTGATAGCTGGGGGGTTTCACCATCACGCCGGTGCCATATCACCATGTCGCGCGCTACCGCCATAGCGATCTTGGGGCCGAACTGGCGGGAAATAAGTTCCAGGGTCAGGTCGACAGTTGTGGTGAGGCCGGCTGAAGTGGCGATATTGCCATCAATCACAAAAATGCGATCGCCCTCAACATGTGCATTGGGGGCGACCTGGCGTAACCGTGCAGTTAGTGTGTGATGTATGGTGCAGGTATGCCCATCCAAAAGACCTGCGGCGCCCGTCAACAGCGCAGCGGAGCAGATGCTTACCACACGGATATCTGGTCGCCAGATTCGTTTCAGCCATGTAATCAGTTGTTGTGACGAGACGTTGTACTCATTAGTCAGGGGGCAATGAAAGCCCGGAATGATGAGCCAGGCATCGGAAGGAAGTGTGTCTGGTAACGTTGCCGTAATTTGCAACGTCAAATTTAGTGAGCATAAGGGCAGGGCAAGGGGGCCGGCATAGTGGAGCGACAAATCGGCTCCATATCGCTGGGCAATACGTAGGGCCTCTGCAGGCCCTGCAAGGTCGAGCAGCAGAAAGTCCGGTAGTAAAATGAAGTAAACTGATGTAGTCATTTACATGTGCCCTATATAGCTAGGCTGCTGAATTCAAAATGCGTTCTTGTAATTGCTCGAGGGAATGACTGATCCCGCACCTGGGTGCGATTGATGTCATGCCAATACGGGCCATTCGGCTAATACTTCATCCACACTCAGGATGCGGGCGATGCCACCAGCCAATACAAGTTCGGTTCGTTCCTTGATTTCGGCCGGGCTGAAGTGGCGGCCATTGCTGTGTCGCATGGGAAAGGTGAGGGTGGCTTCAGTAATGAAGTCAACGGCAAAGCCAATGTCCGAAGCATGCCGTGCTGTTGCTTCGCAGCTTTGTTCGGTACGGATGCCGGAAATAATTACTCTGTTGATGCCTTGTGCGCGCAACCAAGTTCTTAAGCCTGTATCAGCCAATGCGCTATGTGTCTGTTTAAAGACGATATGGTCTGCAGCCGGGTCGCTACCCGCTAATGCGACGATATACCCGGAGCTGTGTCTGAATTTTTCAGAAGCCTGATTGTGTTCATGAATATGGACATGGTAGATACGTACTACCGGTATGCCAGCAGTGCTTGCACCCCTAATCAGCTTGTTCTGGGCGACTAAAAAATCGGGTAAATCATTGTTTTGCCAACAGGGCAGATAACGAAATGATTCTTGGACATCAATTACGAGTAAAGCACGGGTCATTGCAAATAAGTCAAAGCTGTGAGTGATTCAACAGTAATCCCTATCGAAAGCAAAGTAAGGAGGCAAAACCGACCAAAATAGGAGAAATTCAGACAAGCTTTACGCCAATGCTTCTTTGTTAAGAACGGCGGATATTTGTCAATACCAATAAATCGCTATGAGGGGATGAGGGGTGAGATCAGTGAATGGAAATCTGTATAAGCCAACAAATTGCTATTTTTATATTTGGCAAGGACTAAAAATTTGATCTGAAATAGAATTTATTTTGATTGCCGTAGTCGACACGCCTTTGCGTAATGCTTCTGAAGAAGTCTCGTTTTATTCTTATTCAAAGCAGTGTTGGTAATGACTTTACAAGTAAGCAGCACTTTGTATTAGGCATGTACTGTGAATTGTTGTGCTTAATTGGTAACGCCATTATTGGCTTTTCTATTTTTGAGCGAATGAGATTGACTAATGGGTAACTAGGCATTTTGATATGCTTATAAAGAAGATTTGATGGATTTTATCTTCTATGTTGCTGATTGCATTGACAATGATATGAATATCATCTTGTGAGATTTGCTTCTTGAAATAAATTAGATTGTTGTGTAATTGTGCTGTTAGTAATAGGGAATGCTTATCCAATTTTCTATGTTTTTTTATGCGATTTAAATCTGGTTGAGGTGCCAATCCAAAATGAGGAACAGGGGGATTTGGTTATGAGTGCGTACCGTTAAATAGGCCAGTGGGCTTGTTTAATTCAAGAGGGAGGGTAATACCTGTGCCAAATACCTATACGTTTTTTTATGCGTTCATATATTCGAGGAGATGAGCCGCTTGGCGTGCAAGTATCGTACTTGGAACTTGCTTATGATCTTACTGCGCAGCTGTAATCAGTGCTCATCATGTGCTACTTGAAAACCTTAGGTACAACATACGTTTTGGTTTCTGTGCTGTTCTACGCCCCCTTGCGGGGGTTTTAAGAGTCGCTAACAAAACCCAACGAAGCGATCCTGGCTAGGCGTGCAAGCGTAGACAGTACGTGGGTACGGCAAGCTTGCGCAACAACGCCAGAAGGGTTTTGTTAGCGATTCTAAGCAGCATACGAACTTGGGCGAACCGGAAACACCTAGGAAGAGGCTCCTTAGGTATCTTCGCCGTTCCCTGGCTCGTTAGGCTTTAAGCAGATCTGTATCTCAAGAGATGGAGCGAAAAGGGTTGATCACAACGCTGGGGTGGTTTTGAAGCTGAACAGGGGAAGTGTGGGGTAGACGTATTGCAATGCTTTATCAGCGTGGAGGTAACCATTGGATTTGGCCAGGGCTTCGCGCAGCGCCATCAGGGTAAGACGAAGTTCAGCTTCGGTCTCGCTTTTACTGATACGGCGCTTGAGCATCGTTGCCCTCGTCCCGAGGTGAGTGTCGGTTACCTTATGCATCATCAGGGCGATAGGTTGAAAAGGCTCAGGTAGCTTGGTCGATACAAGCGGTTCCTGATCATCTTCCTCTGTAACCTGCCTGGTATGCCCAACATCTGTACTGGCTTGTACTGGTTTGGACTGGGATGCGGTGACTTGGGCTAAAGCGGCCGCAGCGACGCCACGTTGCGTGGCAACTGGTTCAGCTACAGGTACAGGAGTGATGATCTGGCTGCCAGGAATAATCTCCACCAGTCCCATTTCCATCAGCGTTTCAACGGCATCAGATGGGGTGCCGAGTGATAAGGCGAGCCTGGAAAGTTCGGGCGTACGCTTCTGACCATCGACTTGCAGCAGCAAGGTCCGTAATCGCGCCGGGAGTCGTACCCCGGCTTCCCGAGATTGCAGCGCCTGCAGGCCGGCTTCAGTTTTGCGCAGTTTTACGTTCATGATGCGTACTTCCACTTGTTTATTTCTTGTGGTTTATTTGTTGACGCGACAGATTGGCACTAGCGATAAGGTTGCGCTGCGAATACCGGGCAAGGTGCCGGATACGACGCTGTTCCCCTGAAATGCAGCAACAGACAGCGTGTATTCCCATAAATTTGAGCGTGGCGATACGAGTCGGCATGACGCAGGCATGAAAACTATCGAGGGATAAAGCAAATTCGTAAAGTCGGGAAAACGAGGGGGGGCGCGTATTTTACGAGTATGGTGTGCCAAATCTGTTCAATGACGGGCGTGGGACCCGATCCTGTTGCACTGTGGCGGTGCAGCGGGACCGGGGATCGGTTTCACATACTTACTTCACCATCATGTCGACAAACTCGTTGACGGGTGTGAGCTCCAGGGTTTTCTGGTCGTCGCAGAGGTCATAGATCGCCTTGGCCTGCTTGAAGGCGAACACACGGGCTAGGTTGGTCTTGAACTTGGCTTCCAGAAGCGGAATACCATCGCTACGGCGGCGGCAGTGGCCGATGGGGTATTCGCAGACTTCTTCAGTCAGTACGGTGCCGTCATTGAGCTCAACAGTCAGGCCATTGGCGATCGAACGCTTTTCCGGATCGTGATAGTCGCGCGTAAAAGCGGGGTCTTCCACGCAGACGATCTTGTCACGCAAGACATCGATACGTGGGTCGGCTGCAATTTCATCTTCATAGTCGGCAGCAGTCAGGCGGCCGTGAATCAGCGGTACGGCCACCATGTACTGCACGCAATGGTCGCGGTCTGCCGGGTTATTCAACGGGCCTTTCTTGTCGATGATGCGGATACAGGCCTCGTGCGTACGGATGGTGATCTTCTTGATGTCCTCAGCAGTCTTGCCCATGGCGCTGAGTTTGCCGTGCAGGGTCATGGCGCATTCCACGGCGGTCTGTGAATGGAACTCTGCCGGGAAGCTGATCTTGAACAGCACTTGCTCCATCACATAGCTGCCGTAGGGGCGTTGGAACTTGAACGCATTACCCTTGAACAATACGTCGTAAAAGCCCCAGCCTTTGGCCGAGAGGACGCCGGGATAGCCCATTTCACCCTTGAGTGTGATGAGCGCCAGGCGCACCGCCCGGCTTGTCGCATCGCCTGCAGCCCAGCTCTTCCGGCTGCCTGTGTTTGGGGCGTGGCGATAAGTACGCAGTGCCTGGCCATCGACCCAGGCTTGCGAAACTGCGTTGATGATTTCTTCGCGCGTACCACCAAGGAGCTTGGTCACCACAGCGGTAGATGCCACTTTGACCAATACGACATGGTCCAGCCCCACCCGGTTGAAACTGTTTTCCAGCGCCAGCACGCCTTGAATCTCGTGTGCCTTGATCATGGCGGTGAGTACATCACGCATGCTGAGGGGGGCTTTGCCGGCAGCGACACGGGTCCGGCTGATCCAGTCGGCAGTCATGAGGATGCCACCGAGGTTATCGCTGGGGTGGCCCCATTCCGCGGCTAACCAAGTGTCGTTGAAGTCCAGCCAACGTATCATTGCGCCCAGATTGAAAGCCGCCTGGATTGGATCGAGCTGGTACGGGGTGCCGGGCACCTTGGCGCCATTTGGGACGACGGTGCCGGATACAACCGGGCCGAGCAGCTTGGTACAGGCGGGGTATTCCAGCGCCTCGAAGCCGCAACCCAGGGTATCCATCAGGCAAAGGCGGGCGGTGTTATAAGCTTCGTTGGACGTGATTTCGTAATTGCAGACGTAATCCGCAATGTCGACCAATACCTGATCGGGTTCGGGGCGGACGTTGGAAATATGGGCGGACATGGATGGTGGTTCCTAAAAAGGAGTGGAGATGGTTCTTCTACAGAGCCGGTCGCAACGTTTCGTGGGCCGAGACAAGACGGAAACAGCCGAGGAAGCGGAGTTTACGAGGGGTAAATGAGCATTCCGAGGGTGTTTCCCATGCCGTATCGCAGACGCGCAGCAGACTTTGAATGGGTTCTAGGGGGAGCTCGCCCGACCTCTACCGACGATTCTCAAGCGGTACAAACTTGAGGTCCTCAGGCCCGACATAGTTGGCGCTTGGACGGATGATCTTGCCATCAATGCGTTGCTCAATCACATGGGCGGCCCAGCCACTGGTGCGTGAGATAACGAATAAAGGTGTGAACATGGCGGTGGGCACCCCCATCATGTGGTAGCTGACTGCGCTGAACCAGTCGAGGTTCGGGAACATCTTCTTGATGTCCCACATTACGGTTTCCAGGCGCTCTGCAATGTCAAACATCTTGGTATTGCCCGCTTCTTTCGACAGCTTGCGCGCTACCTCCTTGATCACGACATTGCGTGGGTCGCTGACGGTATATACCGGATGACCAAAGCCGATCACGACCTCCTTACGCTCGACACGGGCGCGGATATCGGCCTCGGCTTCGTCCGGGTTGTCGTAACGTTTCTGGATCTCGAATGCCACTTCATTGGCGCCGCCATGTTTGGGGCCTCGTAATGCGCCGATGGCACCGGTAATCGCGCTGTACATGTCTGACCCGGTACCCGCAATTACTCGGCCGGCAAAAGTGGAGGCGTTGAATTCGTGCTCGGCATATAGCACCAACGAGGTATGCATGGCCTTCACCCAGTGTTCGCCGGGTTTTTCGCCATGCAATAGGTGCAGGAAATGGCCCCCGATGCTGTCGTCGTCGGTTTCGACTTCGATGCGCCGACCATTGTGGCTGAAGTGGTACCAGTAGAGCACCAGCGAACCGAACGAGGCCATGAGTTTGTCGGCGATATCGCGTGCACCGGCGATGTTGTGGTCGTCTTTTTCAGGAAGTGTGCAACCTAGTGCAGAGGCACCAGTTCGCATTACATCCATGGGGTGGGTGCTTGCAGGCAGCGCTTCCAAGACGGTTTTCACCGAGGCAGGAATGCCGCGCAGGGATTTCAACTTCTGCTTGTACCCTGCAACTTCGGCTTGGTTGGGCAGTTTGCCGTGTACCAGCAGGTGAGCAATTTCCTCGAATTCACAGGCGTCGGCGACATCGAGGATATCGTAACCGCGGTAGTGCAGATCATTTCCGGTACGGCCCACGGTGCACAAGGCAGTGTTGCCGGCGGCGACGCCTGAGAGGGCGACAGACTTCTTGGGCTTGGCTAGGGTTGTCGGTGTGTCGCTCATACGATGTCTCCTTATACAGTGGCTGGGCCACCCTCTACTTAGTTGCGATCGATATTGGATGTGATGGCGGAAGATGTTGTGTCGAACATGGCTTGGGCGATCTGCTTGAAGTCGTCCTGACCGATTTCCAAATGGCCGAAACGGAACGCAGCCCCCCAGCGCTGTTTGTTCCGAATAAACGTCAGTTGTTCAATCATTGGCCGAATCTGCACCTCCCGGCAGGGACGGAAAGCGACATTACGCCGATAAAACGTTTCCTCGCCCATTTCGACCGGGTAGGCATCACTGTCCTGAACCTGACCGATTGCCGTAAAACGCTGGCAAGAACCCGTTTCACCCATACGCTCGCTGGGGGAGTAGTAGATCAGCCAGTCTCCAGGCGCCATACGTCCCAATGGCCCGCTCTTGCCATGGCATAGCTGGCAGAACCCGCCTGTGACACCACGCAATACATGGTCGCGTGATACAACACCGATCCAATAACGCATCAATGCTTATCCCGATGAATGTGGTACAGCACATGCCGGCGCATCGGATGGCCAACTGGAACGTTGGGGTGGTCGAAGTCAGCAGCCAGGTCTCTCGCCATGCCTAAGCGGGTCATGACGGATTGAGAGGGCAGATTGTCGGGCGTGGTGATCGCGACGATTTTATCGAGCTTCAACTGATCAAAGCCGTAAGTGAGCGCCAGCCGTGCCGCTTCTGTGGCATATCCTTTTCCCCAATGGGCGCGCGCCAAACGCCAGCCGATTTCCACGCACGGTGTAAACGATGCTTCGAACGGGATACGCAGCAGACCGACAAAGCCGATGAAGTCGGCCACGCCCGGTACTTCCACCGCCCAGAAGGTGAAGCCTTCTCGTTCGGCGTGTTCGCGCAGGAATGCCGCACTGGCATCACTTTGCGCCTGCGTTAATACATCAGGAAAGTGACGCCGGACTTGTGGGTCGGCATTCAATGCGGCGAAGGGCGCCAAGTCGCTATCACGCCAATCACGTATGACCACACGCTCACCGCGCAATGCAAGGCTCATTACTGCTTTCCATCGGCGAATAAGGCGTCAAGCTTTTGTTCGTAGGTGTGGTAACCAAGATGATCGTATAGCGCCATGCGTGTCTGCATGGTGTCGAGCACATTCTTCTGCGTGCCTTCGGCTGCAATATGGCTGTAAACATTCAGTGCCGCGTTGCTCATGGCACGAAAGGCGCTAAGTGGGTAAAGCATCATGCTGACGCCGACGCTACCCAGTTCATCACGGGTAAATAGCGGGGTTTTGCCAAACTCTGTGATGTTGGCGAGCACCGGCACCTTTACCGCATCGACAAACTGCTTGTACATATCGAGGCTTTCCATGGCTTCGGGGAAAATCATATCTGCCCCGGCCTCGACGCAGGCACAGGCACGGTCAATCGCAGCCTGTAGTCCTTCCACCGCCAATGCATCGGTACGCGCCATGATCACGAAATCTGGGTCGGTCTTTGCATCGAGGGCGGCTTTGACGCGATCAACCATTTCCTCCTTACTGACTATCGCTTTACCAGGGCGATGGCCACAACGTTTGGCCAGCACCTGGTCTTCGATATGCACCGCAGCCGCCCCAGCCCGTATCATTTCGCGTACGGTGCGGGCAATGTTGAAAGCACCCCCCCAGCCGGTATCGATATCGACCAGCACAGGCAACTGCGTGCGATCGGTAATGCGTCGCACATCTATCAGTACATCTTCCAAGGTAGTGATACCGAGGTCCGGGATGCCACAGGAGCTCGCCGCCACCCCACCGCCCGATACATACAAGGCTTTATGCCCACTGTGTTCTGCCAGCAAGGCGGCGTAGGCATTGATGGCCCCAACGATCTGCAAGGGTTTTTCGGCTTGAACCGCAGCGCGAAAGCGCGCGCCTGGCGTGGTCAGGGGCATAAAGTGTCTCCATTCAGACTGCTGGTTTGTATCGCAAGGACCAGTTCAGTTGAGCATCGCATTAGGGCTCGGCCACTACTGCATGGATTACGCATCAACAAAGGCTGGCATGCCGCTTTGTTAGCGGCAGCATTGACGTTCGCGGAATGATACCTGAGCGAGTACCGTTGTTGGCTGCCCGCAGTAGTGGCGAGCCATGGCTGTTGTATGAATCTGTGCTGGTTGCTTGATGAACTGCAGCGGGCAACCCCGTGTGTATGGGGTTAAGGCTGTTGAAGGCGTGATGAATAAGTTGTTGTTCAGGTGTTACCTAGGTGATGGCAGCTGACTCATTGGCATGAAAAAACGCCCGCCAGATTCGGGATGGCGGGCGTTTTTCTACTTGGCTATCGCAGCCAAGCGGCCTGATCAGGCGTCATTTTTGTCCAGATGTGCAAGCTTGCCTTTGACGTTGGCCCACTGGTCATGATCGGGCAGCGGGTCTTTCTTCTCTACAATCGCGGTCCAATTGGCATGCTTGGAGAGCTCGGCATTGAGTTGGATATAAACCTGCTGATCGGCAGGTACGTCGTCTTCTGAATAGATGGCCTCGACAGGGCACTCGGCGACGCACAGTGTGCAATCAATGCATTCGTCCGGGTCGATGACCAGGAAATTAGGCCCTTCGCGGAAGCAATCAACCGGACATACGTCAACACAGTCGGTATATTTGCACTTCACGCAGGCATCAGTCACCACGTAAGTCATTCTATTTATTCCTCGATAATTTCGGCGCTACAGATCACCCATGATTGTATCAGAGCCTGTTTGCGATCTGTCGCCAGCAGCTTGTCAGCAAGTCTTCACGTCATCGCAAGGTTTGGTGCCGTTGTCGCCGGTTCAGCCTATGGTGCATGCTTTCGGGTAGGGCTTCCTAGAGGTGTTGAGCCTATCTTCAGAACTGCTTATTACATTTATAAAGCATGACTACTTTCCAAGAAAAACCCAGCGCAAATCGAACTTACCGCGGTCGTTTTGCCCCAAGCCCGACAGGGCTTTTGCACGAAGGATCATTACTGACCGCAGTGGCCAGTTATCTGGAGGCCCGTACCAGAGGCGGGCAATGGCTGGTGCGTATGGAAGATCTCGATCCGCCACGAGAAATGCCGGGGGCGGCAGATAATATTTTGCGCACATTGGCGAGTTTTGGTTTTGAATGGGATGGTCCAATTCTTTATCAAAGTAAACGCCTTGATGTATACCGAGAAATGTTGAATGATTTGATTGCCGGCAATGTTGCTTATCCATGTGGATGTACTCGAAAAGAAATAGCGGATTCAAGTTTGAGAGGAATCGACGGGCCAATTTACCCGGGTACCTGCCGGAACGGATTACCTGCCGGACGACAAACCAGAGCGTGGCGATTACGTTTGGAAGAGACTGCTTTGATGGAATTTAATGATGTGATTCAAGGTACTCAGCAACAAAATCTTATAGACCAAGTTGGGGATTTTGTCTTGTTGCGAGCGGATGGATATTTCGCCTATCAATTGGCTGTGGTGGTAGATGATGCCGAACAGGGAATTACCGACATTGTCCGAGGTGCCGATTTACTTGATTCCACCCCACGTCAATTGTATTTGCAGAAATTGTTGCACATTTCCAGACCGAATTACGCGCATTTACCGATATTGGTCAATGCGGCAGGTGAGAAACTAAGTAAGCAGACTCGAGCGGTTGCTCTGGAGATTTCACGTGCCACTGTATTGCTGTGGAAGGCGTTGGAGAGACTCGGGCAACGACCGGACCCTGCGCTGAAAACAGCTTCTTTGGATGAAATCTGGACTTGGTCCTGCTCAAACTGGCAGCTAGAATTGGTTCCGCAAGCTAAATTTTTGCATGACTACGCGTAGAAAGTGATTTGTGGGATTCCACGCCAATGTCATGTATCCCTTTGAAATTTAAGTAGCAAATTTCTTCTTTTTATTCTGTGAAATTGCTGCTTAAAATCATATGGCGCGTTAGCTTGCGTGCATAACCCCGTGATGTTAATTTAGTTGTTGGAAATTTGACTCCGCAAAAAAGGGTGGGAGCCGTGAGAATCGAATCAAAACTCAAAGCCACCGTGATGGCTGTAGCCTTGGCAACAATTCCCGTTGCGCTGCATGCGGCTGGCTTGGGGCGTTTGAATGTACTGTCCGGATTGGGGCAGCCCTTGCGTGCCGAGATCGATCTGGTGGCGGTACAACCTTCCGAGGTTGAATCGCTCCGCGCCGCATTGGCGTCACCGGAAGCATATCGTGAAGCGCAAATTGACTTTCCGCCTACTTCGTTGGGTTTACGCTTTAATTTAGAAAAGCGTAGCGGCGGACAATATTACATTGCGGTCAATTCGGCACAATCGGTAAATGAGCCTTTTCTTGATTTTCTACTTGAGTTGAAATGGGAAGGTGGTCGGGTTCTTCGTGAATATACGGCCTTGCTCGATCCGGTAGGATATAACGCGACTACATCACCGGCCTCCCGGCCAACGACTTCATCTTCAGAAGTTGGGGAAACCTCGCCAAAGTTTCCATTGCCAAAGCCAATGGTTGGTACAAGGTCATCCTCAAAAGCCGAAACCAGATCGCAGGAATCCGGTTCTGGTGAATCTGCTTCCAATACCTCCGGTTCCACTCACACTGTTAAACAAGGTGACACGCTTGCGGGAATTGCCCGGGAAAATGCAGTCGAGGGTGTGAGTTTGGAGCAAATGCTGGTTGGTTTATATCGCGCCAATCAGGATGCATTTGACGGTAAGAATATGAATCGCTTAAAAAAAGGGCGAATTCTTTCTGTTCCGGATAAAGAAACATTAACTTCAATTAGCCGTCGTGAAGCTGCACAGGAAATTCGTGTGCAGGCGGATGATTGGCACGGATACCGTAGCAGGGTGGCGGGTGCTGCTGCGCCTTCCCGTGGTGACCAGGCAAGTGGTTCTGGCAAGATCAGCACCCATGTCGAGGAACGTGCAGCGCCTCGTGAATCCGGTAGCAAAGACAATCTGAAACTCTCCAAAGGTGAGGAAGGCAAGCTTAAAGAGCGTGTTCAGTCGCTTGAGGAAGAGTCCACTTCACGTCAGAAGGCGCTTAACGAAGCTAATCAGCGAGTGGCTGAGCTTGAACGGACCAACAAGAAGCTGGAAGATTTGTTGGCATTGAAGAGCAAGCAAGGCGCAGAGTTACAGAAGCAGGCGCAAGCTGCTGAAAAGCAAAGTAAGCCTCTTGAGCCAGCGCCAGAAGCCAAGCCGGCAGAGCCTAAAGTTGAACCCCCTAAGCCTGAGGCTGCAGCTCCCACCCCCCCTGTAGAGACGCCTCCTGCCGTGCCTCCAGAAGCGACCGCGGTGGAAGCTAAGCCCGCTGAGCCTGTGGTACCGCCTGCACCTGTAGAAGCGGAAAAGCCCAAGAAGCCACGTCCACCTGTTGTCGAGCCGGAGCCGGAGGAGCCTTCCTTATTGGAAGATCCAATGGTGTTGGGAGGCGGTGGATTGCTTGCACTACTGTTAGGTGGCGGAGCGTTCTGGGCGATACGCCGACAAAAAAAAAATGACTTCGTAGATAGCGTAATTACCGGTTCTGATTTGAAAACCAACACCATGGTGGGTAATACCGGTGGTGCGGTGATCAGCACTGGCGTAACAGAAAATTCCTTTCTGACTGATTTCAGTCGTGCGGGTCTTGGCACGATTGATACGGATGAAGTAGATCCGATCGCCGAGGCCGAGGTATATATGGCCTACGGCCGTGATGCCCAGGCAGAGGAAATACTAAAAGATGCCTTGGCGCGGGATGGTAGCCGCCAGGAAGTCAGGTTGAAGTTGTTGGAAATCTATGCAGCTCGCAAGAATGCGGTTGCTTTTGAGGCAGCCGCTCGTGAGTTGTATGCGTCGAATCAAGGTCAAGGTCCAGTCTGGGCGCAGGCTGCCGAGATGGGACGTGCATTGGACCCCAACAATAGTCTTTACCAGCAGAAGTCCCCGGTAGATACGGGGGCACTGGATAAGACGATGGTCATGTCTGCAGGTACCTTGGGTGATATTTCAAGTAAGCCAGCCAGCCCGGCGCCGGCAGCAGCTGCGCCAGCCCCTGTGCCAGTTCCGGCTCCAGTCCCAGCGCCGCCGCCACCAGCTATGCCTGAGATGAGCTTTGATCTGGATACGCCAGCTCCCGCTCCTGCGCCGATGGCACATAAGGCAGTCGAAGAGCCTGTGGCAGCGGGTGCGGATACCGGCCTTGATTTCAATCTGAGCAACTTCTCGTCAGCGAAGGCTGCTGCACCAGCGCCGGCCGCGGCCTCCTTGGCTAGTGGCGATAGCGACATCCTTTCGCTGGATATTCCTCTCGATCTCGGCACTGATAATGCTTCGGCTTCCTCTGCATCATTGGCTTCGTCAGACCTGGCCAGTGATTTGGACTTCGATTTTGAATTGAACGAAAGTTCTGCTGCATCGGATATGTCGTTGGGTTCCAACGCAATGAGTCTTGATATGGATATGGCGCCAGAGTCTGGCGGCAGTGCCGATATTTCAGACTTCGGTGCTGAAATGGACGATCCGGTCACGACCAAGATCGATTTGGCACGTGCCTATATCGATATGGGCGACAAGGAAGGTGCCCGCGAAATCTTGCAGGAAGCGATGAGCGAAGGAACAGCGGAGCAGAAGTCGACAGCGAATTCGTTGTTGGCTCAACTGTAATCCATCGTTCTTGGAACCTGTTCAACATCTATCTCGCGCAGCTGTCAGCATGGGGCAGAACAGTGCATAAGTCCTGATCACAGCTGCGTAGTAAGATGGTGCAGTTCTTCTAAATACAGAGGCGTGGGTCGTTCTAGGCGGCCCACGCCCTTGTTTTTATCTGGGCGTTGAGGCGGAATAATGGTGACTAAGTAGTCTGGTGCCGTTTGATAGTCTGGTAGCTTGGCGCTGAGCCCAGTCTTGCTGAAAGTTGATTGTGTTGGTTTGTGTCTTATTTTGGATGAATTGTCGCGATGCGTATTGCGCTGGGTCTTGAGTACGATGGGCGGGCCTTTTGTGGTTGGCAGTCCCAGCCAAATGGCTTGAGTGTTCAGGATGCCTTGGAGGCTGCTATTGCCCGGATGGCTGGTGTGCCGATACGGGTACATGCAGCCGGCCGTACAGATGCCGGTGTGCATGCGGCGCGGCAAGTCGTCCATTTCGACTCCGAAGTCAATCGTCCGATTACAGCTTGGGTACGAGGCGTAAACAGCTTCTTGCCTGCGGGTGTTGCCGTGTTGTGGGCGCAACCGGTGGATTTGCAATTTCATGCCCGTTTTTCGGCAATGGCCCGGCATTATCGTTATCTGTTGCTTAATCACCCGGTTCGGCCAGCATTGCTTGCAGGTCGGGTAGGGTGGCACCATGCGCCTCTCTCGCTTGCGCAGATGCGTGCTGCGACCACATGCTTACTGGGTGAGCATGATTTTTCCAGTTTTCGATCTGCCGAGTGCCAAGCCGCCAGCCCGGTGAAGCATTTGACCAGGTTTGAAATCCAGCAACAGGGCGATCTTTTCTCGATTGATGTTTCGGCCAGCGGGTTTCTGCACCATATGGTGCGTAATCTGATGGGGGCATTGATACACATTGGTAAAGGTGCGGAGGAACCCGCGTGGATGACAGCATTATTGGCGGCGCGGGACCGCACGGTTGCTCCGCCTACATTTATGCCCGATGGGCTTTATTTTGCGGGGGTCAGCTACCCTGAAAGCTTTGGCATTGCCAGCGAGCCAGCCTTCCGCCACTATCTGATCTAAGCACCTGTTCACGAACTTACTGCGCAGCTGTGATCTGGGCTTATGTGCTGCTCGAAATCCCCATGGGCAACAGTACATTCTGGTTTCTGCGCTGCTCTGTGACCTGCTGATAGCTGCTTGTGACAGATATATAAGCAGGTTCTGAGTTCCGTTGGGTTTGTTAGCTGCTTTCATTTTATTGTCGTAATTTCTGCTATGACGCCACGAATTAAAATATGCGGTCTGCGCGATGTTGCCAGTACGCAAGCCGTTGTCGCCAAGGGGGCGGATGCCCTCGGTCTGGTCTTTTATGAGCCCAGCCCACGCTATGTTTCTATCAATACGGCACATGAAATCGTTGCGGCGACGCCACCATTTGTCACAACGGTAGGTTTGTTTGTCGATGCGGAACCGTCCCTTGTTGAAGGTGTATTGCGTACCGTACCACTTGATCTGCTGCAGTTTCATGGCGACGAATCACCAGAGTACTGCCGTGCATTTGGGCGACCTTATATCAAAGCAGTACGAGTAAAACCTGGGCTTGATTTGTTAGAATTCGCTGACCGCTACGGCGATGCGCGTGGTTTGTTGTGCGATGCCTATTCGGCAGCAGCGCCAGGAGGAACTGGTGAGCGCTTTGATTGGTCTTTGCTGCCGGACAACCTACCTTTGCCCTTGATATTGTCGGGTGGGTTGACGCCTGCCAATGTAGTAGAGGCGATACGTATGGTACGGCCCTGGGCGGTGGATGTGTCCAGTGGGGTTGAATCCAGCAAAGGCGTAAAGGACGTCGAGTTGGTTGGGCGGTTTGTCGCTGCGGCGCGCACCGTGTTTTGAACCGGCCTTGCCGGCCTGCAATATTGCTTAACTGAAAGTACAGATGCATATCAACGATCTGCTGATCCCTCAGTCCTACGATTTGCCCGATAGCCGTGGTCGCTTTGGTGACTATGGGGGTATCTATGTTGCTGAAACGCTTATGGCAGCGCTGGAAGAATTGCGCTGTGAGTATGAGAAAGCGCGTAAAGACCCTGCCTTCATGGCGGAATATCAATACGAACTTAAGCATTATGTCGGTCGACCCAGCCCTATCTATCATGCCAAGCGATGGTCGGAGCAGCTCGGTGGTGCGCAGATCTACCTTAAGCGTGAAGACCTGAACCACACTGGCGCGCACAAGATCAACAACACCATTGGCCAGGCTTTGTTGGCCCGCCGCATGGGTAAAAAGCGCGTGATTGCAGAAACCGGGGCAGGCCAGCATGGTGTGGCTTCGGCGACGGTTGCTGCGCGTTACGGTATGGAATGCGTGGTCTACATGGGCGCGGAGGATATCCAACGCCAAGCTGCCAACGTATACAGAATGAAACTGCTCGGCGCCACTGTTGTGCCGGTCACTTCGGGTTCCCGTACCCTGAAGGATGCGCTGAACGAAGCGATGCGCGACTGGGTGACGAATGTCGACAACACCTTCTATATTCTCGGTACTGCTGCAGGGCCGCATCCTTATCCGATGCTGGTGCGTGATTTCCAGGCCGTCATCGGTGAAGAGTCGAAGGTGCAGATGCAGGATATGGCGGGGCGGCAACCGGATGTCGTTGTGGCTTGCGTAGGTGGCGGATCGAACGCGATCGGTATGTTCTATCCGTATATCCAGGTGCCCGGCGTAAGAATGGTCGGTGTGGAAGCGGGTGGAGATGGTGTGGAAACCGGTCGGCATGCCGCGCCGCTGACGGCAGGTACCCCAGGTGTGCTGCATGGCAACCGTACCTACCTGATGCAGGATGAGAATGGCCAGATTATCGAGACCCATTCGGTTTCCGCTGGGCTGGATTATCCTGGTGTCGGGCCTGAGCACAGCTATCTGAAGGATATCGGTCGGGTAGAATATACCGCTGCCAATGATGATGAGTCGCTGGCGGCATTTCACGAATTGTGTCGTACCGAGGGTATCATTCCAGCCCTTGAGTCGAGCCATGCGTTGGCCTATGCCAAGCGCCTTGCGCCGACCTTGGATAAGGATAAGATCGTACTGGTTAATTTATCCGGCCGTGGTGATAAGGATATTCCCACCGTGGCACGGCTTGCCGGCCTCGAATTATAAGAACCCGAGTGTGCCGTTCCCTTCTGGGGAACGGTTGAACAAGTAGACCCCATGTCACGAATTCAGACTACTTTTTCCCGTTTGCAGACAAACAAGAAGCAGGCGTTGATCCCCTTCATTACTGCTGGCGATCCGCATCCTGCAGCAACTGTTGGATTGATGCATGCCCTGGTTACCGGCGGTGCCGACATCCTGGAATTGGGTGTTCCATTTTCCGACCCGATGGCGGATGGTCCGGTTATCCAAAAAGCATCGGAGCGTTCTTTGGCGCACGGCACCAGCTTGCTTGATGTATTGGGCATGGTGCGTGATTTTCGACGCAAAGATGCCGATACGCCCGTTGTATTGATGGGCTACGCTAACCCGATTGAGGCAATGGGTTATGAGCTGTTCGCCCAGAAAGCCATGGAGGCTGGGGTGGATGGCGTCTTGACTGTGGATTTGCCGCCTGAAGAGGCAGGGCCATTGGCCAGCATCCTCAAGTCTCATGGCTTGGAAGCGATTTTCCTGCTTGCGCCGACTACACCCGATTGGCGTGTGACCGAGGTGGCCAAGCATGCATCTGGTTATGTCTATTATGTTTCGCTCAAGGGTGTAACCGGTGCAACGAATCTTGATCTGGAAAGCGTCGCCACCAAGCTGTCGAGTTTGAGGCAGAAGCTTAGCCTGCCAATTGGAGTCGGTTTTGGTATCCGTGATGCGACGACAGCCCAGGCTGTGGCCAGAATTGCGGATTCCGTCATCATTGGTAGCCGCTTGGTGCAGGAAGTGGAGGACCATGGTGCGGATGCGGCGCCCAGGTTGATGGCTTTCATGCGCGAGGTGCGCAGCGCAATGGATAGCGCCAGACAGTAAATGAGTAAGGGGCCGCTTGTGCGGCCCTTGTTTTTTCAAGCGCTTGGTCGGTTAATTGATTGGCGCAGGAGTTGAATTATGAGTTGGCTGCAAAAATTACTTCCACCGAAGATCAAGGCCAAGCCTGCCGGCCCGTCAAAGTCGGTGCCCGAAGGTTTGTGGAGCAAATGCTCCGCCTGTGAAGCCGTGTTGTACCGGACGGACCTCGAAAATAATCTGAATGTCTGCCCAAAGTGTGATCACCACAATGGTGTGTCGGCCCGTCGCCGGCTTGATTTGATGTTGGATGCCGAAGGTCGTTTTGAAATAGGCGCCGAAGTGCGTCCTACCGATTTCCTTAAGTTCAAGGATTCCAAGCGCTATGTTGAGCGCCTCGCCAGTGCACAGGCTGGCTCGGGTGAGGAAGATGCGCTGGTGGTGATGCAAGGCGCGATTTTGTCGGTGCCGGTGGTGGTGGCAGTCTTTGAGTTCCGGTTCATCGGCGGCTCCATGGGGTCGGTGGTGGGGGAGCGTTTTGTACGTGGCGTGAACGCAGCGATAGAGAACGGTTGCCCCTTCATCTGTGTATCGTCTTCTGGCGGCGCGCGTATGCAGGAAGGCTTGATGTCGTTGATGCAAATGGCCAAGACCAGCGCGATTCTGACCAAGCTTGCCGAACGGGGACTACCTTTTATTTCCATCTTGACCGACCCAACCATGGGCGGGGTTTCTGCTTCCTTTGCGTTCCTCGGTGATGTTGTGATTGCAGAGCCCGGTGCATTGATCGGCTTTGCCGGACCGCGTGTGATTGAGCAGACTGTGCGCGAAACCTTGCCTGAAGGGTTTCAACGTGCAGAGTTTTTGCTAGAGAAGGGTGCTATCGACATGATCGTCGACCGCCGTGAGATGCGGCAACGGCTGGCAAGTGTGATGTCTTTGCTGCTTAAGCAGGCAGCAGTGGCTTGATCGGTTAAACTTCGGGGCGGTCGTCCTGACAGCTCTTACGGCAGATACGCTTGATGAGCTTGATTTGCCGTGTGTACAGACAGGGCTGCTTTCGAGCCCCCTGTGTTTATTTCGATACCCCTGAATTTTTTCATTGCCCACCATGCAATTTAATGCCGACACCTTGGATGCTTGGCTTGCTCATCTTGAGCAGCTGCATCCCAATGCGATTGATATGGGGCTTGAGCGGGTAGCACGCGTACGAGACGCGATGCAGCTCAAGCCTACTTTTCCTGTAATCATTGTTGGCGGCACGAATGGAAAGGGGTCGACCTGTGCGATGTTGTCGGCGGCCTATTGCGCAGCAGGCTTCAAGGTAGGCACCTATACCAGTCCGCATCTGTTGCGTTACAACGAGCGTGTAGCGATCAACCTTGAGCCTGTGGCGGATGCTGGCATCGTTTCCAGTTTGCGGGCTGTAGAAGCGGCGCGAGGAGTGGATTCGTTGACCTACTTCGAATTCGGCACGCTCGCAGCCATGCATCAATTCATTGCCGAAGAGGTGGATGTCGCTGTGCTGGAGGTCGGGCTGGGCGGGCGACTAGATGCGGTGAACGTGTTCGAACCCGATGTCGCTGCGGTAGTCAGTATCGATGTCGATCATCAGGCTTTTCTGGGTGATACGCGTGAGGCTATCGGCTATGAAAAAGCTGGCATCTTCCGGGCCGGTAAACCGGCTTTCTGTGCCGATGCCAATCCACCAGAGAGCTTGTTGGCCCAGGCGGCGAAGATAGGTGCAGACCTGCAACTGATCGGACGCGACTTCAGCTTTAGCAATGAAACGACACAATGGCGTTGGCGTGGCAAGCATGGCCAGAAGCCGGGCTTGCCTTTCCCTGCACTGCGTGGGGCTTATCAGCTTGGTAATGCCAGTCTGGTAATCGCCATTCTCGATGCATTGCATGACCGCGTGCCTGTCAGTGTGGGCGATATCAAACGTGGATTGGTGGAAGTCGAGCTGGCCGGGCGGTATCAGGTTTTGCCTGGTCGTCCGTCAATTGTGTTGGATGTGGCGCACAACCCGCATGCAGCATCAGCATTGGCCCACAATCTGCTCAATCAAGGTTTTTTCCAGACCACGCATGCGGTTTTTGGCGCGCTGGCCGATAAGGACATCGCCGGGGTAGTTGCGCAGTTGAAGGACCGGATTGATGTCTGGCATGTTGCCAATCTGGATTGGCCCAGAGCGGCACCGGCAGAGCAAGTGGCTGGTTTAATTGCAGAATTAGGCGCAGTGCGCGTGCATGTTTACCCCGATGTGGCAGCTGCTTTTACAGCAGCACGGTCGACAGCGGGGGAAAATGATAGAATCGCTGCCTTCGGATGTTTCAAGGTGGTGGCCGATATGCTCGCATTGAGGCCCCGTTAAACGCGCTTATGGCTGACGCTCCTATTAGTGAAGAACTCACCGCCCTGAAGAAACGTGCACGCCGCCGCTTGGTCGGCGCGATTGCATTGGTTCTGGTCGCTTTGATCGTTTTGTGGACGGTGATGGATGATAAACCGCCGCAAAGCCTGCTCCATGAATCGGTTGCGATTGTCAGTTCCACTCCTTCGCTGGCCGGTTCTGTAAAACCGGAACCTGTTCCCGTCCCGGCCCCTGAGTCACATATTGCCGACTCACCGAGTGGTGTGGTATTGCCTCCGCCGAAGCAGGAACCCGCAAAGTCAGTGGTAGAGAATATGCCGCCAGCAGTTGCGCCCACACCAAAACCTGTGCCTTCTAAAGTGCAGACACCGCCTGCGAAGCCGGTGGAGAAACGGGCGGAATCCAAGCCTGAACCGTCGAAGAAAGACCCCGCCCGCTTACTGGCTGGGTTGGATGATGAGATGCTGGCGAAGCCCGCCACAACGCGGCCTTCGGCTAAGGAAGACGCAGGGGCTGCGGCAAAATTCTTCCTACAGATTGGGGCTTTTGCGGATGCCAGCAAGGCCACTGCGTTGCAAACCAAGGCGAAAGAGGCGGGTGTGACGGCCCATACTGAAGCGGTAAAAACAGATAAGGGTGAATTGACCCGGTTGCGCGCTGGCCCTTACACCAGCCGCGATTTGGCCGAGAGAGCACATGACAAGCTGGCGGCTGCCGGCGTTGCCAGCAGCATCGTTGGCAAATGACCGGCTTTGACTACGCCGTACTGATTATTCTTGGCCTGTCGGTGCTGCTGGCAGTGCTGAGAGGGGGTATTTCCGAAATCCTTTCGCTGGCGGCGTGGATACTGGGCTTTTGGCTTGCGCAGCAATACGCCGCAGAACTTGGCGCGCGTTTGCCGCCGGGCATACCAACCGTTCAATTACGCTTGATCGCGGGTTTTCTCGGTATCCTGCTCGGCGTCTGGTTTGTGTCGGCTATTGTTCGTATTACGTTGGCGCAGTTTATTAAAGCAAGTGGATTGGCAACATGGGACCGGTTGCTGGGTGCGGTGTTCGGTGTGATACGGGGTGGTTTGATCATCATGGCCTTGGTGGTTGTCGCAGGGCTTACCTCGCTGCCCAAGATGCCGATCTGGCGTGATGCGATGTTCAGCCCGCCGCTTGAGGCCGCAGCAATTGCATTGAAACCGTGGTTACCGGCTGAATTGGCCAACCATATAAAGTTTGAGTGAATACCGACTTTTAGCGTCGATATTTTGGAATCGAAAAGTAAGGAAGCATCATGTGCGGCATTCTCGGTGTAGTGGCGAAAACACCCGTTAACCAATTGCTCTATGACGGTCTGCTGGTATTACAGCACCGAGGTCAGGACGCAGCCGGCATTGTGACGGCAGAGTCCAGCGGTGTTATGCATATGCATAAGGGTCAGGGTTTGGTGGCGGATGTGTTTCGTACCCGCAATATGCGCTCACTGATGGGCAATGTTGGTATTGGCCATGTGCGTTATCCAACAGCGGGCTCAGCCTCAAATCTGGCGGAATCCCAGCCTTTTTACGTCAACAGTCCATTTGGCATTGTATTGGCGCATAACGGCAACTTGACCAATCACAAGGAGTTGAAGGATGCGATGTACCGCAGCGACTTGCGGCATATCAATACCAATTCCGATTCGGAAGCGCTGCTGAATGTATTCGCCTATGAGCTGCAGAAGCGTGCAAAGGGATTCCTGCTTGATTCGGAAACCATTTTTGATGCGATTGCCGCAGTCCATCAGCGAGTAAGAGGCGCCTATGCCGTAGTGGCGCTGATTGCCGGCTACGGGCTGGTTGCCTTCCGCGACCCGTATGGTATTCGGCCATTGGTTCTTGGTGAGCACCATACACCGGAAGGGACGGAGTATCTGGTCGCTAGCGAATCGGTGGCGCTCGATACCATGGGCTTTAAGCTGATGCGTGACATTGAACCGGGTGAGGCGATACACATTGCACCGGATGGCCAATTGTTAAGCCGTCAGTGCGCCAGCAACCCGCAACTGGTGCCTTGTATTTTTGAGCATGTCTATTTTGCCAGGCCCGATTCGGTCATGGATGGTATCTCGGTGTACCAAGCTCGGCTCAATATGGGCGATAACCTGGCAGAGAAAATCCGCAAGAGCTTGCCGGCGATGGATATCGACGTGGTGATCCCTATTCCGGATACCAGCCGTGCGAGTGCATTGCAATTGGCTAATCATCTGGGGCTGCCGTATCGCGAAGGTTTCCAGAAGAACCGGTATATCGGACGTACATTCATCATGCCGGGGCAGGCAACGCGTAAGAAGTCGGTGCGTCAAAAGCTCAATGCCATCACGGTGGAGTTCAAGGGCCGGAATGTGTTGCTGGTGGATGACTCGATCGTCCGTGGGACCACGTCGAAGGAAATCGTCCAAATGGCGCGTGAAGCCGGTGCAAACAAGGTCTATTTCGCTTCGGCCGCGCCCCCTGTGCGTTTTCCGCACGTGTATGGCATCGATATGCCAACGCGTGCCGAGTTGATTGCAACAGGGCGTGATGATGTGAAAGTGGCGGAAGAAATTTCAGCCGATGCGGTTTTCTATCAGGACATCGACGCGTTGGTGCAAGCGGTCAGTGATGCCAGCGAAGGTCGTATTACCCGTTTCGAAACATCCTGTTTCTCGGGTGAATATATTACCGGCGATGTGAATTCAGCTTATCTCGATGAAATGGAAAATCGGCGTGCCAGCCCATTATCGAAAGAGACGGATGCCGCCACTGTAGACCTGAATGTCGGCGTCGCTGAACAAAACCTGATGTGAATTAGACGTGGGCTAGGATCGAACCGGCCCTGAAATATGAAACGGGCGATCCACTGGGTCGCCCGTTTTCATTTGCTGGCTAACGTCGCTCGGCTGATTTTAAATTCTATGCCTAGTCCGGTTGCCGGCTTTATGTGGACCACTATTATTCTAATAATGGCCGCGAGGAGATTCCTCCTCCCCCCGAGATTTCCTCCTCCTCGGGCGATGGGCTAACTTTAGTGCTTGGGTTTTGGTGCGTCATCCCCCAAATGGTGTATAGGGGAAATTTATGAGTAATTTTGTTTGAATATAAACGCCAGCCTGATAACAATGCCCGCTGCAGAACAACAAGCCACTGCTGCAAGGAAGCAGTTCAATATGGGCGATAATCGATCCCGGCAATATGACCAACTCGTTACCACCATTCATGCGGCGGTATTAGAGCCCGCAAAATGGGAAGGCTTGCTCCATCGTATCGCCGATTCCATTGGCGCTACGGCCGGTGGCTTTTATCTGCGGAACAAGCAAACCCGTGAACCTGTGCGGTGGCATTTGTTCGGTCATAGTGACCAGGCAATCCGTGCCTACAACGAATGCTATCTGGCGATAGACCCTTGGGCTGAGATCATCAATCGCACGCCGGTAGGGGTGTGGGTGGCCGAGCATCAATATTTTGATGAGCGTTTTGTCGCTAACAACGAATTCTTCCAGCGTTATATGTTGCCGCATGGCTTGCGTCGAATGATAGGCGCGCGGGTGTTCGACGATGGGCGCAATGAGGCGCTGATTGCGTTCCAGCGCGGTTTGGACGGCGAAGTGTTTGACCAGGAAACCTCAGTGTTTCTGGAGCGCCTGTCTCCGCATATCGAGTTGGCGTGCCGTCTTTCCACAGAGTTCGCACGCCTGAGCATGCAGGCGGCGGTAGCGCGCCAAGCTTTGGACAGACTGGTTGCTCCAATGTGGGTGGTTAATGCGGAGGGGCGGGTCATTTTTGCCAACCGTGCTGCGGAAGAGGGCGGCTTGAACGGGATTTCGATCAAGAATGGCCGGGTGCTGGCGGTTGGCCCCGGTATGTCTGCCAAACTGGCTACCCTGTTGCTCCAAGCCACTGATGCGCCGGCGCAAAGCGGCGCGTTGGCCTTGGAAAGTGCAGAGGGAGACCGGTTGACCGTGCTGGTGGCCCCGCTGCCGGCAGATTCGCCATTGGTAGCAGATGGCCGTCGCCCGCTGGCATTGCTGATGGCGCATAACCCTGCTGGCAATGAAGAGCAGCCGCTTGATGTGTTGGCAGCCCTGTATGGTCTCTCTCCAGCTGAATGCAGGCTTGCTGCGTTGATCTTGGAGGGATGTACCCCTACCGAGGCCGCAACGCGCCTGTCAGTACAAGTATCGACGGTTCGTACCCAGCTCAAGTCCATGTTCTGGAAGACAGCTACCCATCGGCAGACCGAACTGGTGAAGTTGCTTTCCGGGGCATTGCTGTTGAAGGTTTAGCAACAATGTGAAGCCAGCCTGTTTGTGGATATAGATGGCCGGCTACAATGCGGCCCATGTCACGTTATCTGTCCGTTGTACGGGATTCCGGCCCCTTCTGGATGCTGCTGGCTTCCCTTCTGTTTGCCTGCATGGGGGTTTTCGTCAAGCTGGGCGCGCCTCAGTTCAGCACGGCGGAGCTGGTTTTCTACCGTTGTCTGGTCGGCTTTGTGTTTATCGGTGTGGTCGTGTTGATGCGTGGCGGGTCTCTGCGTTCACCAGTGCTGGGGAAGCAATTCAGCCGTGCCATTGCAGGTACTGTTTCGCTGATGTTGTATTTCTACGCAATCGCCCATTTGCCGTTGGCGACGGCGGTTACGCTTAACTACACCTCCCCTTTGTTCCTGGCGTTGTTCACGACGATCTGGCTGCATGAACGCCCTTCGCGTGAACTGCTGTTTGCTGTGGCCATGGGGTTTGTTGGGGTGATGGTATTGCTGCAGCCCACATTCAGTCGTGATCAGTGGTTTGCGGGGCTGCTTGGATTGGCCTCAGGTTTTGGTGCGGGCTTCGCTTATTTGAATGTTCGCATGCTGGGTGAAGCGGGAGAGCCCGAATGGCGTACAGTTTTCTATTTTTCCCTGCTTGCTACTGTAGCCGCAGGCGTCTGGATGGTTTTCGATCGTTTCAGCCCGGTGCATTGGGGCAATATCGGGATTCTGCTTGGTATGGGAGGCTGCGCTACGGCTGCCCAGTTGGCGATGACGCGAGCGTATAGAAAAGGCCGCACCTTGGTGGTGGCTGGGCTGGCCTACAGTACGGTGCTTTGCTCAAGCCTGTTTGGTTTGCTGATTTGGGGGGACAAGCTTGGCACCAGCAGTTGGCTGGCGATTGCCTTGATTATTGCCAGTGGGGTATTGACGGTGCGTAGCGGTCGTTAGCCATGTACTTGGCGGCGAAAATCCCAAGGGGCTTCTGCCTTCGGGTCTCGCCATAAGCCGACGTTATGCTGGCGGGCGGTCTGTTCCAGCTGCTGGTAACGTTCGAACTGTCCGGCACTCTGTTCTTTGCGGGCATAGTACAGATAGTGCCAAGCGAGTCCCTGCTGGAGCTGTGTTTCGCTGACGTCCTGACCGTTGTGGCTGACTTCGCCAAGCAGCCGGTCGAATTTGTCCTTGCCATGCACCCGTACCATGACCTGTTTGCCAATCACCAGCCGGGCAAGATTCTGGCGCGCGAGCGGGCCATAAGGCTGGGTGAATTCCGGTGCATCCACATAGCTGAGCCGAACCCGGATGGTGTGTTCATCGGTATCGATCAGGTCAAGGGTGTCACCGTCCATTACTCCTACCACCCTGCCTTGAAGCATGCTCACCTTGTCGGATTGGTGCCGAGCCTCTGGCAGATCGTTCGGCCTGAATGTGTAGGTTGCGGCAACTGCGGCTATCAGTATTAATGCGCCTAGGTGCCATTTATACGTTTTCTGTCTTTTTACAGGCAGATCGGGTGATGTCATGAGCGGATCTTTTTCGGAAACAGTGCGCGTAACAAAAGCATGGGCCAGTCAGTACTACGCAGGGCAGGGCGTCGATGGAAGATGTCGTAATCGCAGGCGGTAATCTTTTTCAGGATGGTATCGCCACCTAATACCGTCAGCCGGATCTCTAATCCTAACCTCCCCGGCAGCGCGAGGCCCAAGGGCGAGCCGGCACGCAGCATTCTACGGGTTCGGTCGACCTGGTAGGCCATTAATGCACGCCAATTTTCATCTATCTGGCCCGCAGCGATCTGCGCTTCACTGACGCCAAAGCGTGCCAGCTCGTCCTGTGGCAGGTAGACCCTGTCTTTCTGCCAATCGATTGCTACATCCTGCCAGAAGTTGATCAGCTGTAGGGCTGCGCATATACCATCAGACCATGCCAGGTTACGGCTGGTGGCTTTGCCGGCGATATGAAGCACAATGCGACCGACTGGATTGGCGGAACGCCGCGCGTACTGCATGACTTCACCAAAGTCTGCAAAGCGGGTTTTGATCACGTCCTGCGAAAAGGCATCGAGCAGATCATGGAATAATTGGACGGGGAGTTGGTAGGGCTGTATCACGATATCGCGCAAATCGTGAAACAAAGTCTCGCCAGGGTCTTCACCATTTTCGATTCGCTTTAATGCTTGGCGGTATCCGTCGAGCAGTGCCAGGCGTTCTTCGGATGATCGTTCGCCCTCGTCCGCGAAGTCATCGGCAGTCCGGGCGAAGCGATAGACGATAGCAATTGGCCGTCGCATCGCGACCGGCAATAATAGAGACGCGACAGGGAAATTTTCGTAATGATTGATGGCGTAGGTTTCTGACATAGCCCGCAATTATATGTGGCTTGTCTGTCTTGCGTTGCGCGGTGTGCGAATGCCGACAGCGTGAAATTGGGGGAGGAGGGGATATTGTGCGCGGAGTGGATGTCTTTGGGAGAACAGGTTTGGGCAGTGACAAGCGTATTTCTCGCCGTGTGCCGATAGAGTGCCCGACGCGTATCCGTACCATGGATATCGGCCCCAGTTACTACGGTACTTGCATTGATCTTTCGGTCAAGGGACTGACTATACACACCAATTTCGTACCCCGGCCTGACGAAGAGCTGGAGGTGACGGTATTGCCCCCGCGGGCAGGTGAGATAACTACGCCACCTATGACGGCGCGGGTGCGTGTAAAGCGTTGCCACGAGTTGGAACAAGGCGAAGTGTATGAGATAGGCCTGGAGATTGTGACGATTCTGAGTTGAGTCCGCAGCAAGCGTTACACGTAGCCGCAAACGAGTTGTTGGCTGCTGCGCCAGAATGACGCTGAGGTAAACAGGCGGCGTATACTGGTCGCTTTCCGCTCCCATCCTAAATCATGGTTGCCTTTCAGCCCGCCGTCAGTCCTTTGCTTCCAGCATCTCCTGTCGCATGGCAATTCAGCTTTGTTTCGGGCAAGTTGCTTTTGCCTGAGCCGGAGCAGGGAATGTTCGGCCCGCAGGTTTTGAGTGAATTACCGCTTCATGCAGTGCAAACGCACTATCTTGGCCGTTTGGATGGGGTGGATTGCTGGACAGCCAGCCTGGAAATCATCCCTACGGGGTGGCGAGCTGTGTCGTTACGGACCGCCATGCAGGAGATGTCCACAGAGCTGATGTCACTGGCAGCCAGGGCGGCACAGGTAATCGAGTGGGACAGGGCGCATCGTTATTGTGGTGTTTGCGGCACGCCCACGGTGCTGGAGCCAACCGAACGTTGTCGTAGCTGTCCTGCTTGCAAGCACGTTGCTTACCCACGTCTCAGTCCTGCCATGATGGCCTTGGTTTGGCGCGGTAAAGAGTTGCTATTGGCACGCTCGCCGGGGTTTGCGCCCGGTTTCTATAGTGCCTTGGCAGGGTTTGTGGAAGCGGGTGAGTCGCTGGAGGACTGTGTACACCGTGAAGTGGCGGAGGAGGTCGGTGTGCAGGTCAGCAAACTGCGCTATTACGGCAGCCAGAGCTGGCCGTTTCCTCATAGCCTGATGGTGGCGTACACAGCGGAATGGCAGGAAGGCGAGATCGTGCCGCAAGCCGGAGAGATCGAGGACGCGCAATGGTTCTCTATCGACGCGCTGCCAGGCATTCCTCCACGCTTCAGTATTGCTGGCCATTTGATACGCGATACGGTGGCGGCAATGCGTGCCGAGGAGGCCTGAGGGGTTACGTAGCCGTAGTTTCCAGCGGTTTTATCCGGTTGCTTGAAGCTTGATCGTGCCCTGTGCGTGACTTGCCGCCGACTGCTCTGCCCTGGCCATACAACTTGATTTTGTAGCCCACGTTTTCGCGACACTGCTTGGGTGGTCAAGCCCTATAGAATTACGGCTTCACTTCAAATGACGCATACAGGCTATTGGATCAGTAATCTGTCAGCTGTGTAACACAGTGTACATACAGAAGCGCAATTTAGTCGCGCTTCAATGATGAGCAAAAAACAAGAAGTAAAAAGCAATGGAAAACACTGATCAATCGCAACGCAACCCACGCATTCGCATGGCTGTCACAGCAGATGTAGCCGCTCTTTTCAAAATACGCACAAGTGTGCGGGAGAATCATTTGTCTTTGGAAGAATTGAGAGAGCTAGGCATCACAGCCGAAACACTTCCCGCCATGCTTCAGGGCGATGGGCATGGTTGGGTGGCAGAGGAGTGTGGTGAGGCCGTGGCTTTCTCTATGGTAGATGCTAGTCTTGCGACTGTTTTTGCCATGTTTGTGTTGCCCGAATACGAACGGAGAGGGTTAGGCCGATTACTGATGCAAGAGGCGGAGCATTGGCTGTTTTCGCGGAACTGTAAACAGATTTGGTTACAGACAGACAAAAACCAAGAAGTCCGGGCAAATGGTTTTTATCAGCACCTAGGTTGGACATGTGATGGCATACAGGATGATGGGCAGGTTCGATACACGAAAAGCGCCCCGCATCACCTTTAAACCTGAACGATTTCTTCTAGCCGATGTCGGCTCCATCAAGCTTTATTGCCCTACTTCTCTCATTGCTTGATTCTTGTCACGAAGTTCCCGAGAAAAATTAGCAGATAAATAGAACCAAGTTAAATCAGACTTCTCTTATGCAAGAAAATCCACAGCCAATGGCTTCCCAGAATTGGTTTCGCCCAATCTTATGTGAGAGACGTCTATGCAAACACTTTCCACAATTAAAACTTACCAAATATCTAGTGCAAGAAATATATTAATTTGGCACCTTGGATGTACAATACCTTTTAGGCCCTATTACAGACGACTTAAAGCAATGAAAGTACTCAGCATTGCTTCTATCTTTGGTTTGTTTTCCGTAGTGCCAATTCATGCAGCTAACAATCCTTTGGCAACAGGTTCAATCGATTTCGTCAATATGCAGGATTCAACGGGCACTTATAATGCGGTTCACTGTGTCGCGGAAAATAAAATGGGCCAGCGCTTCACGTTAGATGGACAACAAAGAGAGCGAGCCGTTAGTGTTAGTCTGAAAAATCTACTACTAGGCGATGATGGCTATTACATAGTGAAGTGTACTGCGCATCATATGCCATCTAGAGAGCACTATACTGCTGAATTCAAAGCAGTAAAGCTTACAGAGGGACAATTTGGAAACACTGCACCCGCATTATCATTTGATGAAAATAGGAAAGCATACGGTATCAAGTTATCTGACACCGGCTCGGCAATGAGTTGCTATATTCCAAGAAAGACAATTCTGGATGAATTGTGTTTGACAGAATTTTACGGAAGTAAGCCATTTTACCTTGATCAGGTATTGGCAGAGACCAATGTTGCAATGGCGTATAACTCGGGCTTCTCTTCTCATGTTGGCATTTTCTTGAAACCAAATCCAAGAAGAAATAGATTGTAAGGCACCATAATTTCGATGGGGTGGTCATTAGTTATTGCACCAGCCCATCTTTGCCAATTAAAGCGCCCGTGGCGGAATAGATAGAATCTTAATAGCTGTTGTTGCCTTTTGTATAAATCAATTAAGGCTGTTAGCTGGTAGTCCGATATCCGCGGGCGATAAGTGCGTTTTGGAATTCTGAAGCGGCTTCTTGTGCCATGGTAATCCCCCCATTTTTAAGAGGAGTCAGAAGTAGCGCTATGCGACCATGGCCAGCCGCTGTATTGGGGTAATACCGCCCAAGGCCATGTTAGGGCGTTCGTGATTGTAGAACCAGATCCAATCCGTTGCGTAATCCTGAACTTCTGC
>NZ_JBQXDJ010000026.1:0-52413 GCF_052601015.1 Chitinimonas violaceus
TTTACGATCCACGCTTCCTTCCCACGCTCGGTCGCCCTCACGCAGTTGCGCTTCACTTCGTTCGCTGTGATCAACTTACGGCGGGACTTCCACCCGCAGGAGTGCGCCCATGCTGGGCGCACATGAACAACGCCCCGTTAGGGGCATCGTATGAATAGAGAAATACCGGTGAAGCTACTACCCACTTATAAAAACCTTGGCCATACGATACGCCAAGCGCGTGGCTTCATCGATAAGCCGATGGATGTGAGGCGGAAACTGAGGTAGCGAAAAGTAGAGTGCTGCCAAGCCCATCGCCAAAGTCAGAGGGAACCCGACAGCAAAGACATTAAACTGCGGCGCAGCGCGGGACATTACCCCGATCGACAAGTTAGTGATCAATAGCGCGCCAAGCACCGGCATAGATAGCAGGACCCCGAGAAAGAAAATCTGCGCCCCGGCATCTACCAACAGCTTGAAGGCAGCTGCTTTGATAGGTTCGGGCGATATGGGTAGCAACATAAAACTGCGGACGATTGTTTCCAGAACCAGTAAGTGCCCATTCATCCCTAGGAAGAGCAATAGCGTCAACAAGCTGGCGAACTGAGCGACCACTGCTGTGTTCGTGCCATGTTGCGGATCATAAAAACTGGCAAAACCCAGCCCCATCTGCAGGCCTGCCAAGTGGCCAGCCATTTCCACCGAGGCAAAAACCAAGCGCATGGTGAAACCAATAGCCACGCCAATCAGGACTTGCTGCACGGCAATAAGCACCCCAATTGGGGAAACCGGTGAAACCGCAGGCATTTGTGGAAGCAAGGGGGCTACTAACAACGTGATCAACAACGCCAGCACAACACGGATGCGACTTGGAATAGCGCGACTGGCATAGAACGGATCAGTAGCGAAGATGCCCAGAATACGGAAGAACGGCCAGATCAGCAGGCCCAACCATGCTTCGATCTGTGCGTCATTGACGGTGAACATTACAGCCCATATACCTAACCCACCATGGTTGGAATCGCTTGGTACAACCTTACGGTGTAATCCATCAGGATTGAGAGCATCCACGGCCCTGCCAACACTGCAACCAGGAATGTGATCAGTAATTTGGGGATAAAGGATAGGGTGGCTTCATTGATCTGCGTCGCGGCCTGAAACACGCTGATAAGTAAACCGACGATCAAACCCGCCAAAAGCATAGGGCCGCCAACGAGAATCAATACCTCGAACGCTCTCTGAATAATCGTGATGACCATTTCTGGTGACATGCCCGCTCTCCTATACGTAGAAGCTTTGCACCAAGGAGCCAATCAGCAGCGTCCACCCATCGACCAGTACAAATAGAATGATTTTGAATGGCAACGAGATGGTAACCGGGCTCACCATCATCATGCCCATTGCCATCAGTACGCTAGCAACCACCATGTCGATGATCAAGAAAGGAATCATGACCAGGAAGGCAATCTGAAAAGCTGTTTTCAACTCACTTGTAACAAACGCAGGCACCAGCACCTTAAGGCTGACATCCTCAGGACCAGCAGGGCGGGCTGTCTGCGATATCTCAATAAAGAAAGCCAGATCCTTCTGACGGGTCTGTTTAAGCATGAACTGCTTCAATGGCTGCGTACCACGCTCAAGCGCCTGATTGAAATTGATTTTGTCCTGACTATATGGCTGGTAAGCATCCACCCAGATTTTGTCCAGCACCGGCGACATGACAAACAAGGTCAAAAACAGAGACAGCCCGACAATGACCTGATTAGGTGGGGCTTGCATCGTGCCCAATGCTTGCCGTAACAGGGAAAGTACGATAACGATCCGTGTAAACGCGGTCATCATCAACAACACAGCCGGGAGAAATGTCAGGCTGGTCAGAAACAACAAGGTCTGGAGTGTCAGGGAATAGCTCTGGCCTCCGCCACTGGGCTGACTGGTCAACAATGGCAAACCTGGATCCGCCGCCAATACAGGCAGCGCCAGTACTACTGCCCCCATCAGCGCGGAACGACGAATCATGGATGTTTCAGCCCCGTTTGATCGCCCTCATCTTTGCCTTGGGATGGTTTACGCGCTTTCAACACTGTCGCCAGGCGCGCAGCAAAAGTACTTGGCAACTCTCCGCTGGCATCTGTTTCTGCCGGCCGCGGCAAGGTATGCAGTACAGACACCTGGGTAGCTGTCACACCAAGCACCAGCCAGGTGTCAGCCAATTCGACAATGACAACCCGCTCTTTCGCGCCAACCATCACGCCACTGACCACACGTAACTGACTGGCGCCAACAAGCTGACCTGGTGCAAAACGCCTTGCCAACCAGGCTGTGCCAAAGATTGCGGCAAGTACAACTGCTAACGCCAGGAAAACCTGGGCAAAGCTGATCAGTGCCGGGCCTGTGGCAGGGGTAGCTTCAGAAGTTTGTGGTATGGATTCAGCAGCAAAGGTGTAAATGGAAGGAACAAGGGATAGTACGAGGGTTAAAAAGGGTAGCGTTCGCATCGGGGCGGATTGGCTCCGGATTTAGGTTGAATAGCTTATTTATGTAGGCGGCGAATACGTTCCGCAGGCGTAATGATGTCAGTAAGCCGAATACCGAACTTATCGTTCACGACCACCACTTCACCTTGGGCAATCAACGTACCGTTAACCAGTACATCCATTGGTTCCCCCGCCAAGCCATCTAATTCAACCACAGAACCCTGTGCCAATTGCAACAAGCTACGGATCGCAATCTTGGTACGCCCCAGCTCCACAGTCATCGTAACTGGGATATCCAGGATCATATCGATGCCGGGAGGTCCAACCGGCTTGTCTGGCTGCGCATCAAAACGACGGAAAATGTCCGCTGGCGCCACATTCTGCATACTTGTCGGCGAGGCGGTAGCAGCCGTTGCAGCTTCCTCCATCGCCGCTGCGGCAGCTGCTTCATCTGCCGTCTGTTGCTCGGCTAAGGCGGCAGCCCAGTCATCCAGCCCCTGTTCTTCTTCATTGCTCATCGTTCAGTTCCTTCGGGGGGGCCTCATCGATTTTCAGGCTATCTGGCGTTGAGATGATCTTGTCGACTTTAAGAGCGTACTGACCATTCATCGTTCCATAGTAGCCCTGCAGCAACGGCACACCATCCACCTCTGCAACAATGGTCTCTGGAATATTGATCCCGATGACGTCGCCCACTTTCAAATCCAGAATGTCCCGAAAGGTGATCTGGGCAGAACCCAAGTGGGCGATCAGGTCGACATCTGAATTCTGGATTTCACTTGATAGCAGCTTAACCCAGCGGTTATCCGACTCCATACGGTCGGCCTGCATCGAGCTGTAAAGCAGGTCACGTAATGGTTCAATCATCGAATAAGGGAAACACACGTGAAAGTCCCCGCCGCCCGAACCCAGCTCAATCTTGAACGTGAATGCCACCACCACCTCGGTTGGCGTAGCGATATTGGCAAACTGGGTGTTCATTTCTGAACGGACGTAGCTAAATTCCGTCTTGAACACCGGCTCCCAGGATTTGCGGTACTCCTCCATGACTACTTCAAGCAGGCGCTGGATGATGCGCTGCTCCGTCGGCGTAAAGTCCCGCCCTTCAACGCGCACATGGTAACGGCCGTCGGACCCGAACATATTGTCCACGACCAGAAAGACCAGGTCCGGATCAAAGATAAACAGACCCGTCCCCCGTAGTGGCTTCATATGGATGAGGTTCAGGTTGGTGGGCACCACCAGATTGCGGATGAATTCGCTGTACTTCTGTACACGCACAGGGCCAACTGAAATTTCAGCGGAACGACGCATGAAGTTAAATATGCCGATGCGCAGATTACGGGCAAAGCGCTCGTTGATAACTTCCAGAGTCGGCATACGGCCGCGAACAATACGTTCCTGCCGACCAATGTCATAGGAACGTATGCTGGAGGAGTCCAGCCCCTCATCCGCGTCCTCATCCTCGCCGGTAACCCCTCGCAGAAGGGCATCGACTTCTTCCTGGGAAAGTATATCGTCGGACATGATTTGCGCCTCGCCCGGCTTTAAATAGCGCCCATAACTACTGAACGATAAAGGACTTGAATTCGACGCTCATCACGCCGTCCTCATCCTCCTTGGCATCCAGCACTTTATTGATGGTCTGTTTCAATTCACCCATCAATGCAACCTTGCCTTCCAGTGTCGCAATCTCTTCAGGCTTTTTGGAACTGAGCAGTAAGTTCACCTGGCTGCTGATACGTGGCAGATAGCTCTTGACCACTTCCTTTTGCTTCTCATCAGCAACCTGAATATGAATCTCGGTTTGCAGAACCGTGCCGCCCAAGAGATTCACCGTATAAGTATCCAACTTGTCGAAGATTGGCGGCCCTGCGTGTTCTTTCTTATCTTTCTTGTCCTTCTTCTTTTTGTCTTTCTCATCTTTCTTATCGCCATCGGAGTGCGATTCGGATGAACTCTGTTCGCCGAAATTCTGGTTGGCGGAAATCGTCATGAACAGCCAGGCTGCGAAAACACCCCCTACCAAGATCACCAGCACCAGCAACCCTATGACAATGTATAAAACCAGATTCTTCTTCGACTTAGGCGCGCTCGCGGCCGGTTCCGCTGCTGGCGCAGGTTTCTTTGCCTCTGCCATAGGAAGGTGTCCTTTTAAAGAAAGCTTGTAGGTATACGTAGGATAGGCAACGGCACCGTGTTTACCTAGCCGCGTTATAAATCAAACCCACTATGCGAACAAACAATGGCGCGGGTTTCACCTAGTAATTTGCTTTCTTGCCACCTCAAACGAACAGATTCACATTACCTGGCAAGCCACTTAGCACCCTTGAACGCCAAACCTGCGGGCTGACGGTCTCTCTAGGCTGGGGCTGTGAACTACCGCGTGAATACTTGCTTGTCTGCTGCTCTGACGGATGATTCCCCTGGTCACTACGGGTCTGCACATTCACCTGCCCTAACTGTATACCGTTTTCCGCCAGCATCTCCTGCAAACGAGGCATGGAGTTTTGCAATGCTTCGCGCACTGGGTTCTGCGCAACAACAAACGTCAAGTTGGCTTGATCCTGGTTTAAACTCAACTTGACCTCCATCGGGCCAAGGTGTGGTGGATTCAACTGCATTTCGACTTCCTGCTGCTGATTACTCACCATCATGACGACTTTGTGCCCAACCGCCCTGTCCCATCCTGTACTGCCTACGGGTTGATTCACCGCATACAATGCCTTGGTATGATCGCCAGACTGGCTCCGGCCGGCTTCCACCCTCACCATACCCTGGCTGAGCTGCCGCGCACCGGCCTCCCCCCCCAAGGTATTGCTTTCCATAAGTTGAGAGAAATGATTTGCTATCTTCGGTAGCTCATCTTTTCCGGTCTCAATCGGCAGTGCCTGCCGGTCAACGGCAAGTTTCGCCGTCAGATCGGTAGCATCAGTACCTTTGTCTGGCTTGCCTTCGAGCAGTACTTTCGCCAAGCCTGCACTCTTTACCAAAGGATCATCGCCAGCCTCTGCCTTGGCCTGCTCCATATCGAGCCCACGGTCGACATATTCCTGCAGCTGTGCCAATAAGAGGGCATTGCCCGCTGCCGCTGCCTGCATCTGCGCTTGCTGAGCCGCAAGCGCGTCATCATTGCCAACCGCTGGCTCATTGCCATCGGTATCTGGTGCCTGTTCAGTCTCTTTGGCAGCCGTAGCATCTACAACCGAGGTCTGATCCTTATCCTTCGCACATGCGGCATCCGTCCCACCAGCCTGCTCTGACGAACGACTGCTTTCATCAGCACGCTTGGTGGGCTCAGATTTACGGCTCTGGATTTGTTGGTTCAATGAATGGCTGAACGCGGTGTTGTCACCGTCTGCAGCATGTGCACCGGGCTTCACAGAAGGGGCGGAAAAGGTGGCAACCAGATTATTGCTACTCGAGGCAACAGCCATGACGATCATCCTTGATAAGTCGATACGGCCTGGTAATACCGGTAAAAACTACCGGCTCCGGATGACTAACAGCAAGGATGGTGCCAACGTCTCTATCGCTCGCTACCACGGCGATAAATGTTACTGGCCGACTCATCGGACAGCCCCTGTTCCCACTTATTCTCACGGCGGGTTTCGCGCGCAGTATGCCTATCGTGCAGGGTCTCAAACGCCTTTACTTCTTTTTCACGTTCTCGCCAGGCCTGCTTTGCGGTTTCGACCTGCACATCGCTGCGCTGCAACTCCACAATCTGCTGTTCCACTGCCGTATCAAGCTTGGCCAGGAAGAGTTGGAAATCAGTCCACTGGTGAATACGCATACCACGGCTCCCAGTTTCGGTAAGTCGTAGGCGGTATTCCTCCCTGTATTGTTCTATCTGGGCGAGTCGCTCACGCATCTGTTGCTGGCGATTCAACGCCACGCTAATAAGACGCGCCGCCTCTTCTCGCTTATCAATAGCGAGCTCCAGCAAGAACGCAAACTGAAAGGGTTTGGACATGATCAGCGCCAGCTAGATGGGCAAGGGATTGGTATGCTGAAATCATGTAGCAAACAATCCTGCTAAATGCATTCTAGCCCCCTCATAAGACTCTCGCTCGAAGATGCCCTGTTGCAAAAACGCTTCCATGGCTGGCATGCGGGCAATGGCTTCATCCAGGAGCGGATCGGAACCCCTCACATACGCGCCGACGTTAATCAGATCACGACTGCGTTGATATCTCGAGTAAAGCTGCTTGAAACGCCGAACCTGATCATACTCATGCGGTTCAATCAGGTCGGTCATCACCCGGCTGATCGATTGCTCGATATCGATAGCCGGATAGTGCCCTGCATCAGCCAGCTGACGGCTTAATACGATATGCCCATCGAGAATTGCCCGGGCGTTGTCGGCAATCGGGTCCTGCGGATCATCACCTTCAGACAGCACGGTATAGAAAGCGGTAATGGATCCGCCTCCCTCACGCCCGTTCCCCGCCCGTTCCACCAATGCAGGTAACTTGGCGAAAACCGACGGTGGGTAGCCCTTTGTTGCCGGGGGCTCCCCAACCGCCAAGGCTATCTCGCGCTGGGCCATCGCATATCGGCTGAGCGAGTCCATGATCAGAAGGACATCCCGTCCCTGATCGCGGTAGTACTCCGCAATAGCGGTCGCATAAGCCGCACCATGCAAGCGCAACAAAGGCGGCGTATCTGCCGGCGCCGCAATCACCACAGACCGGCTCAATCCCTCTTCACCAAGAATATTCTCGATGAAATCCTTCACTTCACGGCCACGCTCGCCGATCAGGCCTACCACCACGATGTCCGCAGTGGTGTAGCGGGCCATCATGCCCAGCAGCACACTCTTACCGACTCCAGAGCCTGCAAACAGACCCAGGCGTTGCCCACGTCCCACCGTCAGTAATGCGTTGATGGCGCGTACCCCGACATCCAGCACATGGTTTACCGGTACGCGATCAAGGGGATTAAAGGGTCGTGAGAATAATGGAACGTAAGTGACTGATTGCAATGGGCCATGGCGATCCAAAGGCCGTCCCAAACCATCCAGCACCCGCCCAAGCAGATTGGGCCCGACAACTGCCAGCCGTCCATGGTCTTCGATACGTCGTTGTTGTGCCTGCAATCCATTCAAGCGCGGCACACGGTTCACGATATCTTCGTAAACCACTACCGAAGCACCAGGCTCAAGGCCATATACCTCTGCCACAGGCATCAGGAACAATCGTTCTCCGTTGAACCCGACCACCTCGGCTTCGACGGAATGACCATTCGGCAGAATGATCTGGCACGATGCCCCCACCGGCAATTTGATGCCAACCGCTTCCATCACCAAGCCCGCTACCCGGGTCAAGCGACCCCGAGGCAACCAAGGCTGCACCTGTTGCACCGTCTCCAGGCAGGACTGGGCATATTCCTGCCAACGGTTTATCGAACCCGAATCAGGATTGGACCCGACTTCATCAGCGGGGGGGTCAGCTTCCAAGCTCATTGTCGTCCGCCAACTCCACGTCGCCACGCCCCAGGGCCTCGACTATGCGTTTCCAGCGGGTCGCTACGGTCAGGTCCAAATCGATATTGGCGCTGCTCATCAGGCAACCACCCCGTTCGATATCCGGATTAGGTTCCAAACGCCATTGTCCGGACAACGCTTCTGTCGCCAACATTACCTTTACCAAGGCGAGGTCATCCGGATGCAATTCCAACTTCAAGCTGCCTTGTAACTCTGGAAGGCTGTTCAAAGCCTCACGAATCACAGCCAGTATCCGATCCGGCTCCACCACCAAAGTGGTTCGCATTACCTGCTTTGCTACAGCCAAGGCGATATCGAGGATGGGCTTGGCCATTTTTTCCTCATAATCCGCCACCGCGGCTTCTACACCGGCTAGCAGTGCCTGGAATTGGGCAACATCGTTCGCGGCGGCAGTACGGCCATGAGTTTGCCCGGTCTCCTTACCTTCCGCGTAACCACTCTCCCGTCCCGCTGCATCGCCTGCAGCCCGCCCCTTTTCAAATCCTTCGGCATGCCCTGCCTGATAGCCTTCTGTACGCGCTGCTTCCCGTAGTGCCTCCAATTCAGCTTCTGGCGTGATTTCCTCTTCGGGAACAGATTCAGCTGCTGCGGTCTCATCCTCTGGTAATTCAGCGGGTTCAACCTCTGCAGCCGGATCAACGGGTGGTTCCTCAGCGGGTTCTTCAAACGAATGAAGATGTGGCCGCTGCACCGAAAAACCGCTGAACTGATCGAACGACCATGGCGCATATCCCTGTTCGGGAACTTCCTCGCTTCGAATGATTTTCTTGGTGCCCCAGGCTTTCATGGCTGGCCCATCGCTTATTCAACAAAGCCTTCACCACCACCCTTGGCGATGGCAATCTGACCTTCGTCGGCCAACCGGCGCACGACCTTGAGGATTTCGCGCTGTTCCGCTTCGACGTCCGACACTTTGACGGCCCCCTTGGCTTCGAAATCATCACGCAACATCTCAGCCGCCCGTTGAGACATATTCTTGAAGATTTTGTTACGCAATGCCTCGCTCGTACCTTTCATGGCGACGATCAGAGAGTCGGATGACACCTCGCGCAGCAGCATCTGGATACCGCGATCGTCGATATCGATGACGTTTTCGAAGGTGAACATCTTGTCCTGAATGCGCTGAGCGAGTTCGGGGTCGTATTCTCGTATCGCATTGATCGCCGAAGCCTCGATCACGCCGGCCATAAAGTTGAGGATTTCCGCGGCCATCCCCTCTCCGCCCATCGCGGACTTCTTGACCCGGTCGGCACCGGAAAGCAACTGCGTCAGCACATCATTCAACTCACGCAATGCAGTGGGTTGTACGCCTTCCAGGGTTGCGATCCGTAACAGCACATCATTACGCAACCGCTCGACAAACTGATTGAGAACTTCCGATACCTGGTCGGGTTCCAGGTGCACCAGAATGGTGGCGATAATTTGCGGGTGTTCGTTCTTGATCAACTCGGCCACAGCGACCGAATCCATCCACTTCAGCGCCTCGATACCGGTATTGTCACCACCCTGCAGGATACGATCCAACAGGTTGGCAGCCTTGTCTGACCCCAGTGCTTTTGTAAGCACTGAACGGATGTATTCATCGGCAGCGCCAAAGTTGGCACGGTTTTGCGTGGAAGCCATGAACTCCGCCACGACTTCTTCCACCTGTTCCCGGGTGACATTGTCCATGCTGGCCATGGCCAGGCCGATCTTCTGTACTTCTTTGGGGCCGAGATATTTGAATACTTCCACCGCTGCCTCTTCACCCAAGCTCATCAAGAGGATGGCACTACGGCGAATAGCTTCATCATTATTGGCCATGCAGGCTCCTAGCGACTGCGGGCGGCCAGCCCGGCTTGTTTGACCCAGCCTTGCAGCACACTTGCTGCGCCTGCCGGGTTCTCCCTGACCACCTTGCGGGCAGCATCCAATAATGCAGCCAGGCGATCAGGTTGAGAGGATGGGTATTGGGGCCGCACGATATGCCACCCATACGGTTATTGCGCTTTCTGATCTGCAGGGTCGGCAGTCAGCCATTCGCGAATCACGGTAGCAACCATGCGAGGGTCTTCCTTCGCCATTTCCTTGGCGCGTTGGATCATTTCGCTGAAGGCCGCGAGGTGCGCACCAGCCTCTGCCTCGGCCACTACTTCCGCTTCGACCTCAGACTGCGCCAATTCCTCTGCGGTAAGGGCTACACCACCATCCTGCCCCGCCAACGCGGCACGCTGTTCGCGATTCGGTCGGATCACATCGCGCAGAATCGGGCGTACCACGCCGAACAAGAGGTAAGCCAGCACCAGGGCGATCAGAATCACTTTGATGAAATCGGTCGTATGGGTGATCAGATATTCGGTCAACTTCTCAAAGAAGGACTTGCCTGCAATCTCCAACAACCTGTCGGCAAAAGCGGCATTGACCACTTTGACGGAGTCGCCGCGCTCCTTGTTATATCCAACCGCCTCTTGCACCAAATTGGTGATCTGGTTGATTTCAGGCTGGGTCAACGGTACCGACTTGATACCGCCATCCTTCTGCGGCACCCGTTTGAAATTCACAACAACCGCGGCATTGACCCGTTTCAGGATGCCGACCTGTTGTTTGACATGCTCGACCTTCTTGTCGACTTCGTAGTTACGCGTCAGTTCTTTACGCGAACTCCCCCCGCCAGGTTCGCTAACGGCAACGCCCGGTGGATTCGGTAGCGTAATGGGGGCACTGGCCGCACCGGGTGGTTGATTCGACAGGGCACCAGGCACACCAGCTGCCTGTGCAGATGCACCACCACTGCCTTCTGAACTTTGTTCGCTGCGGATCGCTGAGGCATTGGGTGGCGAGTTTGGCTTGAAAGCCTCGGTCGCCTGCTCGACTTCCGAAAAGTCCATCTGGACCGTCACCTCAGCCTTGACGTTGTCCGCGCCGACGATCGGTTCAAGAATCTTCTGAATACGTGTAGCCAGCAATTCCTCCTGCTGTTGCACCAAAGCCATCTGGCGCTGATTCAGCGACCCATTTCCGCCATTGAGCAGATCAGGCAGGTTCGACAGCAGGTTGCCGTTCTGATCGACGATCGTCACATTCTTGATGGGCAGGTCCGGAATACTGCTGGATACCAGGTGGATGATGCCGGCAGTTTGTGAGCCGTCAAGCATACGGCCTGGATGCAAGGTCAGCAGCACAGAAGCGGTAGGTTTCTGCTGTTCCCGCAAGAACACAGTCTGTTTAGGCATGGCCAGATGAACACGGGCCGTGGCAACCGCCGACAACGATTCGATCGAGCGCGCCAGCTCCCCTTCAACAGCACGCTGGTAATTAACCTGTTCGCCAAACTGACTAATACCGAATTTCTGGTTATCCAAGAGCTCGAAACCAACCGTTCCGCCTTTAGGCAAACCCTGGGATGCCAGCTGCAGACGGATATTGTGTACGAGATCGGCAGGTACCGAGATCACGCCGCCAGGGTCCAGCTTGTAGGGGATATTTTGCTGTTGCAGCGACTGAATGATCTGACCACCATCCTTGTCAGACACATTGGAAAAAAGGATTTTGTAACCCGGATCGCGCGCCCACAGCACACCAATAACAACAGCCGCCAGGACGGCGGCCGCGATAACGATGGTCAGAAGTTTTCGCGGGTTGGGGAGTTGATTGAAGCGCTGGATGAGATTCGGACGCTCACCCAGTGTGGCTTCTCGGTTTTCAACGGCAAGGACCGCGTCATCCATATATCAGGCGATATCACACCTGCATGTTCATAACTTCCTGGTATGCAGAGACCAGCTTGTTACGAACTTGCACCATAGTCTGAAAGGACAGGCTCGCCTTCTGCAACGAGACCATCACGTCTTGTAGGTTGGCATTGGGGTCGCCCGTTTCGAACGCCTGCTGCTTCACCTGCGAATCAAGCTGCATTTGATTGACTTGATCAAGTGATGATTTCAATACCGACGCGAAATCAGCCCCTTCCGGCAAGGCATCTGCTGCGGACGTGTTGTGGCCTGCCGCCTTCGCGGACATGGCTTTCAACTCTCCCAGAAGATTTTCTATTCCTTGCGCACTCATGATGCACCTCGAAACGACACAAAATTGTATGTGGCTCGCTCAAACAATAGCAAGCAATTGGCACGCCATCACGTTTATTCCTCTTGCCACCCCTCTTCACGGTACTGTTGAAGCTTATAACGCAACGTTCGCTCACTCATCCCCAGTTGCTCGGATGCCAACTTCCGCACGCCGCCCACCGCTTTTAGCGTATCAAGAATATGCTGGCGTTCAAGTGATTTGATATCGGTAATCGCCGGCGTAGTCGATGTAGCGGAAGCCGAAAAGAACGGAGAATGAGCGGCAAGATTTGCCGGCTGCTTTACCAACGAAGAAGAAGCGGCAATTTCTGCCGTGTATTGCGGCAAATCTTGCCGCATATGCGCCGGCAAAAATAAATGTTCCGGCTCGATTTCATCTCCCGGTGCCAAAATCAGCGCCCGTTGCATGACATTCTCCAGTTCCCGGATATTGCCTTCCCACCGATGCGCCGTCAGGGCAGCGGCGGCGGCCGCATTGATCGTAGGCACTCGCCGCTTGCTTGATGCAGCATGCCGGGACAGCATGGCGCGCGCCAAAGGCACAATATCGTGCGGCCGCGCACGCAAACCAGGCAGCATCAACGGAAAAACATTCAGGCGGTAATACAGATCCTCCCTGAAGCGGCCCGCTACTACTTCGGTCGGCATATCGCGATTGGACGTGGACAACACGCGGATATCAATCGGGATCGGGTGCTTTCCACCGACTCGCTCCACTTCGCGCTCCTGCAACACACGAAGCAGCTTGGCCTGCAACTCAAGCGGCATTTCCGAGATTTCATCCAGCAACAGCGTACCGCCATTTGCTTGCTCAAACTTTCCGATATGCAGGGTTGCAGCACCCGTGAATGCGCCTTTTTCATGCCCAAACAAGGTCGATTCCAATAGCTGTTCGGGAATCGCTGCGCAGTTAATTGCAACAAATGGGCCATGCGCACGAAATGAATGGCGATGGATATAACGTGCCAATACTTCCTTGCCCGTACCACTCTCCCCGGTGATCATCACCGCCGCCTCAGACTGGGCTACGCGCTGCGCCATGTCCAACAGGCGCAACATCCCGGGGTCCTCTGCGATAACCGCCTCATCCTCAACCGCCGGCAGCATGTACTTGGCCACTGTCGCCAGCAGGTCGTCCGGTTCAAAAGGCTTGGGCAGATAATGGGCAGCCCCCGCATGTAAGGCGGCAACCGCTTTCTCGATCACGCCGTATGCCGTCATCAACACCACAGGGATATGCGGTTGTTCGGTCTTGATCCGATGCAACAACATTTCGCCATCCATAGGCTGCATCTGTACGTCTGATAACACCAGACCTACTTTGTTACAGGCCAGCGATGCCAAACCTGCCTCTCCATCCTCAGCGGTCAACACCTGGTAACCGGCCAGACCTAACGTATCGACCAGCGCCTCACGCAGGTCGTTATCATCCTCAACGATCAAAATCGGCAATGCGGGCATGGCTATCTGCTCTTACTTAATTATTTTCATCGTAGATAACAGCTGACCATTACTGCTTCGTGTCTCGACCTCTCCTTAAAGCCTTACTTACGCACTCCCCTTTGCAGCCGCTCACAACAACGTGATCACATTCAAGCGCCGCGCAGATAATCCATTATCCGTGTGGACATCGTATCGATTGGCAGCACTTCGTCCACTCCTCCCATCGCAATTGCCTCTTTTGGCATGCCAAATACAACACAACTGGCTTCATCCTGGGCAAAAGTACGGGCGCCGACCTGCTTCATTTCCAACATACCCGTCGCACCGTCGCGCCCCATGCCAGTCAGAATGATGCCTATTGCATTCCGTCCGGCATTATTGGCAGCAGAGCGGAACAATACATCTACAGAAGGGCGATGCCGATTAACGGGCGATGCCTGAGACAATTCACAGACATAGCGTCCGTTGGATAATCCCAACAACAAGTGTGAATGCCCAGGCGCAAGGTAGATATGGCCAGGCAATACCGGTTCGTCATGCTCGGCTTCCTTCACGCGCATGGAACAAAGCGAATCGAGCCTAGCGGCAAATGGTGGGGTGAACATGGCTGGCATGTGCTGCGCTATCAGAATGGCTGGAGTATGCGAAGGCATTGGAATAAGCAGATGCTTCAATGCCTCGGTACCGCCGGTTGATGAGCCGACGATGATCACCGTATCGGCCGGCCTCCGCATAGGATTCACCACCAGCGGTAGCACCGCATCGGCGGTCAGATTCGGCGGGATATCCAATTGCTCTATTTGCTGATTCGTGCGTCGGCCCGCGAGTGGCTCAATGGGGCACATCAAACCGCCCCGACTGATAATAAGCCTCGACCATTCTACCGCTGTCATCGAACTGCAACGAAGCGCACAGTGCACGAACGGATGCAATGGCTAACCCATTTGGTCTGCTGTGATGCTCGGTACCGCTGCTAGTGATGCCCTCTCCGCTATTCGTGATGCAAATCCGCAACATGCCATGGTCGCCCACGTCATAGCCGGACAGCGCGATATCAATATGGCCACCCTGCAACTGACTCAATCGTTGCTCTCGTTCCAACAAGTAGCGCACCACGCTATCGGTATCATCGGCAGGGTCTGGTTGCAAGCCCAAAAGGCCCCGGTCCAACGCATCAAGGAATAACTCCTGAACGACCAGGAAAATATTGGCATGCGCGTGTCGTAAAGGGGGAATCTGCGCCACAAAATCCATCAGGTATTGCACCGTATGCAAATGACGCAACTGCTCGGCACCGAGCGACAAGTCGTATCGCCACTTCGCATCGGTCAAGCTGGGTAAGGCACCCAAAGCAGCTGCTGCTGGCTGAAGTGGCACCATAGCCGGATCAAGGTCAATCATGGCAAGGGAAACATCATCATGGCATCGCATGCCCGCCAGGAAATCGTCCAGTGCTTTGACAGTACGCGTCAAAGCATCGGCCGGCAGGTGGCCAGCACATGCTTCGACCAGCCGTGCCATGCCAAACACCGCGCCAGTTTGATCACGCGCTTCCAACAAGCCATCGGAACACAAGACAAGATTACAGCGCTGGTTGTAGACATAGTGCTCGGTTTTCAAACTGAGCGAGGGTGCCGGCAATATCCCAAGCGGCAGATGCTGCGAGGGCCAACGCTTCAATAACTCCCCATTTGCGCCAAAAAGATGTAGATCGGGGATACCGGCATTCCAGATCTCGATACGGTGCCGGGTAAAGTCAACCGCCACAAAAGCCACGGCAACAAAACGCCCTGCAGGCAACACTTGGCAAACCTTATGGTGCATCTCCACCAGGATATCGGCCAGATCAAAACCCCGGTCCGTCATGGCATAAAAGGGTTCCGTCAGGGGTAGGACATTCAGTGCAGCCGTCAAACCATGGCCAATGCCGTCCGCTAACATCAGATGCAGAACCCGCCCCGGTGTGCGCGCCGCCGCCACCAAGTCCCCCGAAAGGCTTTCCGCAGGCGCAATCCAGCTATGCAATTGCGGATCGGACAGGCGTTCACGACTTACCAGTTGCTCCATCAAATGCCTGGCAACCAGCTTTTCATCTTCTGCACGGTCAAAATACTCGGCAAGCTTACTCGCCTGTTCATGTACTTTGCGATTGAGCTCCAGCGTGCGCTCAATCGCCTTGATCTTCGCTTCAAGTATCCGGAAATTGACAGGTTTGATGAGATAGTCGTCCGCACCCAGTTCCATGGCGTCGGCCAGTTTGTTGACTTCCTCAACGGCAGTGATCAGCACAACAGGCACCCACCGGGAACCGGCAACCGCCTTTATCCTTCGCCCAGCCTCAGCTCCATCAAGCCTCGGCATCAACACATCCATCAGGACCATATCGGGCTGGGTCTTGGCAAAACGCTCCACGGCTTCCAGGCCATCACAGGCAAGAATCAGCTCATGCCCTAATGACTCGACCAGGCGCCCTACCATCAGGCGCACTACTTCAGCATCATCAGCAAGCAAGACTTTCATGGTGGGCCTGGGCTTGCGGCCGGATCAACGGATAGTGAATATCTTGCCGAAGCAGGCAATCTCCAACACTTGCCGCACAGTCTCACGGCAATTCACCAGTGACAAGGATTTTCCTGTTGAGGAAGCTTTCTCCTTCAGCAGCAGCAACATGCCCAATGCCGAGCTGTCGAGATAATCCACCTGTTGGAAATCGACCAGCACTTCACGTACCGAATCTGCGGCAAGCACCTCATCGGACGCCTGGCGAAAATCGCGGTGAGCGCTGAAATCAAATTGCCCAGAGAGCACGAGACGGCCGGTTTGGCCGGAGATTTCGACGATAGCAGTCATAGATTTATCAAGCTTCCGTAACGGAGGTTATCGGTAAAGAATAGTCTTACCAAGATAGGGAGCTATTCCTTGGCTGGCAACAGAATCGTGAAACGAGCCCCTTCGCCGGGCGCGGAATTGACATCAATGTCACCACCATAAGCGGTGATCAGATTACGAACAATAGCAAGCCCTAAGCCAGTACCTTCTTTGCGCGTCGTAAAGAAAGGTTCGAAAAGACGTTCTCGAACACTCTCCGGCATACCGCAACCACTATCACAAATCACAATCTGCCAACTGCTGCCCTCTCTAGCCAGTGACAGTGCGATCTGATCACCCGCGCCAGTAGCTTGCAGCGCATTTTCCAACACATTGACCAAAGCACCCGTCAATTCCTTGCGGTTGGCCTCAATCCAGACCTCAACCTCGGGCAAGACAAGCTGCCAGGTACGTGTGTTGCTAGTATCCTGAGGCTGCACGATCTGGAGCGCTTCCTCCATCACCGCCCGCAATTCCACAGGCTCAAGCAATGCCTGCTGGCCGCGTACAAATTGCAACATATTCTGGATCAGCGTCTCCAAATGCCGCAACCGGGCCAACGACTTCTGGCCGAATTTTACCCGCTCTGTTTCGCCTAACTGGGGTTTGGCCAGATTGGCGGTATAGAGCAATGCCGTAGCAAGCGGCGTACGCAACTGATGAGCAAGGCCCGCCGCCATCTCCCCCATGGCCGCCAGACGTTTGTGCTGTTCAAGCTGGCGACGCAAGCGCCAGCTTTCACTCAAATCATGAATCAATAGAATACGCTCTCCACTGGCCAGTTGGCTGGTTACGATGCTCAAGCGCTTCTCCTGGCCACTGTCTGCCGTAAACAACCAGTCGCTATCAACCGAGGTAGGGACTAGCCCCTCCTGTATTGCCTCGCGCCAATTCTTTCCGATCAATTGCAAACCCAGGATTTCGACAGCGGCAGGGTTCATCGTAATGACCTGCTCCGCGTCATCAAGCTCGACCACCCCACCCGGCAAGGCTGCAAGCAAAGCCTCCAGTCGTCCGGATAGCGCCGCCTTTTCCTCGAACTGTTGCCGAAGCGCACCGTTGGCCACCGCCAATTCGTCGGTCAATGAACTGACTTTCTGTTCAAGCTCCTGATAAGACTCAACTAATTGCCGTGATGCCTCGGTGAACAAGGAAAATGCCTGTTCAAGTTCAGCACGGTCAATCTTATCTTCCGACCTGACTATTTCACTCGAGGGCGCAGCCAATCTGGACTTCCTTGTTGATGCGTATCTTTTGGATTATAAAAGTTCGGAGTCAAAGTGCTGCAACGTAGGGTCTGGCTTGCATTCCAGTAGAGCGGAGCCCATAACGGAAGCACGGCATACGTAAACAGCTTTGGAGCCTTACTGTCTGCTACTTCAGCGCCGGGCAGAGCATTCGAAACAATTGAAATTTCTGGGTAGCGCTTAAAAAGTGGCACTAACCAGATAATAGACACCACAACACCCTCGCGGAGTCGAAACTGTGTCCGACTTGCTCAAAAAAATCGATGCGCGCACCAAGCTTGCCGGTACCAACAAGCTCGAAATACTTTTGTTTACGCTAGGCCTCGATGAGCGTTCCAACCGACGGGAGAATTTCGGCATCAACGTCTTCAAGGTACGCGAAGTCATGCGTACGCCGGAGATTACCCAGGCGCCGGAAATGCCGGACGCCGTTGAGGGCATGGTCAGTCTGCGAGGAAACCTGATTCCGGTGATCGACTTGGCAAAGTACGTTGGCGTGCAAACTAGCAGTAAGCCGGAAATCATGATCGTGTCCGAGTACAACGTGCACACCCAGGGCTTTCTGGTTGAAGCTGTGGATACCATCCTGCGGCTTGACTGGTCCCAGATGCGTGTTCCGCCGGAAATCTTGAACAACAACATGCGTGGATTGGTGACTGCGGTAACCGAGCTGGAATCCGGCAAGCTCGTAATGATGCTGGACGTGGAAAAAGTGCTGGCGGAAACCAACAAGGTTGACGATTCCGCCGAATTCCGCGGCATCCACCCACAACGCGATGTGGTGGGAAAAACCGTCTTCTACGCCGACGACTCGGCAGTCGCCCGCAAACAAATCCAGCGCACACTGGAAGCGCTCGAACTCAATTACGTCGAATGTATCAACGGCAAGCGTGCCTGGGATGAACTGCAGCGTATCGCGTTAACCGCAGAGGCAGCGGGCAAACCGATCAAGGACTACGTCAACATGATCCTGACGGACGTCGAGATGCCGGAAATGGATGGCTACATGCTGACCAAGACAGTCAAAGGCGACCCGCGTTTCGCTGGTATTCCCATACTGATGCATTCTTCGTTGTCCGGTATGTCGAATCAGAAACTCGGTCAATCGGTAGGCGTGGATGCTTACGTCGCAAAGTTTGAAGCACATAAGCTCACAGAAGCCATTCTGAGCATGCTTCGTGGTGCAATGTAATCGGCAAGCCAAAGCGACAAGGGAATCTCAATGTCCTCAGCAAACTCCACTCTGCTCGATAGCGTCGATGCTCGCACCAAGCTTGCGGGCTCGAACAAGATGGAAATTCTCCTGTTTTCGCTAGGCACGCGAGAAACCTTCGGTATCAATGTATTCAAGGTGCGGGAGGTCTCGCAAACCCCAAAGATCACCAAAACACCCAATATGCCCGTGGGTGTGGAAGGTGTGATTTCGCTACGAGGCAATATCATTCCAGTGATTTCGCTCGCCAAATTCATGAGCACAAGCGAGGTCAACCCGCAAGCCGAAGAGACGATGATCGTCACGGAATTTTCCAAGCATACCCAAGGTTTTCTGGTGCATTCCGTTGATCGCATCATTCGGGTGGACTGGAACAAGGTGCGTGCGCCAGAGACCATGCTGGCCGGCAATCAAGCCCTGATCACCGCTATCACCGAGCTTGATGACGGCAAGCTGATTTCCATTCTTGACGTGGAACAGATCCTCGCTACCGTCATCGGCGAAACCTTTGTGCCCGATATTCCCTCTGTTTCGATCGACCAGGAAAAATTCATGTTCTTTGTCGACGACTCAATGGTCGCCCGCAAAGAAATCATCAGCGTCCTCGACAAGATCAGCGTCAAATATCATCAAGCCAATAATGGCGCCGAAGCCTGGGACAAACTTCAGAACATCGCCAACCGTCACCAACATGATGGCGAACCGCTCAGCCAGTCATTGAAACTGATCCTGGTCGACGCGGAAATGCCCGAAATGGACGGCTATGTGCTCACCAAACACATCAAGTCCGATCCGCGCTTTCAGGGTATTCCGGTCGTAATGCACTCCTCGCTCTCATCGAATGCCAACCGAGCCATGGGCAGCAGCGTCGGCGTGGATGCCTATGTTGCTAAGTTCGATCCTTTCGTATTGGCGGAAACGATTACCCCCTACCTGCAAAGCTGACTTAGACGAACCGCGGTTAACCGCGAACCCGGTTGCCTAACGGGATTCATGGAGCAAGACATGTCGGATAAAAATATAAGGTTCCTGGTGGTTGATGACTTCTCCACGATGCGCCGCATCGTGCGTAACCTGCTCAAGGAGCTCGGTTACAGCAATGTGGAGGAGGCAGAAGATGGGCAAGTTGCACTCCATAAGCTCAAATCCACCAGCTTTGATTTCGTCGTGTCGGACTGGAATATGCCCAATATGACTGGGATCGAGTTGCTCAAGGCTGTGCGTGGCGACGCGACGCTCAAGCACCTGCCTTTCCTGATGATTACTGCCGAAGCCAAGAAGGAAAACATTATCGAAGCCGCCCAGGCCGGCGCCAGTGGCTACATCGTAAAGCCCTTCACGGCAGCAACGCTGGACGAGAAGCTCGCCAAAATCTTCCAGTCGATTAATAAGTAGAAACAGGAGTGCAACGTGAGCGATAAAGCTATCAACAGCGGTGACTCCGACGAACTACAGGATCTGTTCGACAGCATCGTCAGTTCCAATAGTGGCCCTTCGAGCAGCGCGCCTGAACCAGAAGCCGCGCCCAGCCCAGCCGCAGCAGAGGCCGCACCGGCCGCCACCCCGATAGATCTCCAGTCGGACCCTGCGCGTTCCATGTTTGCCAGCATTGGGCAACTGACACGCAAGGTTCACGATGCGCTCCATGACATGGGCTACGACAAGTCGCTGGAAAAAGCAGCAGCAGCCATTCCTGATGCGCGTGACCGCCTCTCCTACATTGCGACCCTGACCGAGCAGGCCGCCAACCGGACACTGAACGCGGTGGACTTGGCTCAGCCCATGCAAAACCAGATCGAATCCGAGTCGCAATCGCTTGCCGAGCAATGGGATAAATTGTTCGCCAACCAGCTTTCTGTCGACGAATTCAAACAGCTTGCCACCAGAACCCGTGAGCATCTGAAACAGAGCAGCGACCAAGCTCGCGCAACCAACGAGCAGTTGCTTGAAATCATGATGGCGCAAGATTTCCAGGATCTGACCGGTCAGGTGATCAAAAAGGTTGTCGAGATGGCCAAAGAGATGGAAAGTGGTCTGCTAGAGTTCCTAGTGCAGTTCTCGCCAACCGGTGTGATTAAGCCGATAACCGCCCAACAAGATGCCGAGGGCAGCCTGGAAAATGGTCCTGTCTACAATGCAGAAGGCCGTGCAGACGTTGTGACCAATCAAGAACAGGTAGATGACCTGCTTGCCAGCCTTGGTTTCTGAATCCGGTCAGTAAGGCCAAAAGGACGACGCTATGAGCGACTTTGCCGGCATGGAAGACCTACTCCAGGATTTTTTGACCGAATCCTCGGAGCTTCTTTCTGATGTGGATAACAAGCTGGTCGAGCTGGAAAAGCGACCCGAAGACAAGCATCTGCTGAATGATATTTTCCGCGGTTTCCACACCATTAAGGGTGGCGCAGGCTTCCTGAATGTCGATGCACTGATCAATCTCTGCCATCGCACGGAAAATCTGTTCGACAAATTGCGCAATAGTGAGCTGAAACTCACACCAGAGCTGATGGATGTCATCCTGGCTGCCACCGGTGTCGTCCGCGACATGTTCGGGTCCATGGCCCAGGGCCGTCAACCTGCACAAGCCGACCCCAGCTTGCTCGCACAGTTGGATGCAGCGCTCGAAGGCAAAGCTGTCGCCGAGGCCGCAGTGCCAGCACCGACACCTGCAGCAGCCCCGGCTCCTGCTCCGGCCAGTGGTGGTGGCAACCCCAACGAACCTAATTGGGCTGCTTTGCATCAGGCAGTGACAGGTCAAGCGCCCGCTGCCGCAGCGGCTACACCGGCACCTGCGCCAGCGCCGGCTCCTGCAGTGGTCGCAGCAAAGCCGCCTGCCCCTGTACCCGCCAAAACAACAGGCAAAGCCGAGCCCGGCCTTCGCGCGGCAGCAGCACCCCCTCCCGCCAAGGCACCAGCACCCAGTCAGCAGTTGGCTACCCAGGAAACCACGATACGGATCGATACCAACCGTCTCGACCAGGTACTCAACCTTTCTGGCGAAATCGGCTTGACCAAGAACCGATTGACTACCCTACGCAGCGACATTCTGGGTGGCAAGACCGACAGTGCCACGCTCAAAGCGCTAGATGAAGCGATTGGCCAGCTGGACCTGCTGGTAGGCGATCTGCAAAACGCGGTGATGAAGACCCGCATGCAGCCGATAGGCCGCTTGTTCCAAAAATATCCTCGTTTGGCACGCGACCTTGCACGCCAGCTCGGCAAAGACGTGGAGCTCGTCATCAGCGGTGAAGAAACCGAGCTCGACAAGACTATGCTGGAAGACCTGAACGATCCACTTGTCCACTTGGTGCGCAATGCGGTTGACCATGGCGTGGAAACGATTGAAGAGCGCATTGCCGTCGGCAAGCCCAGCAAGAGTATTGTGCAGCTGACCGCCACCCAGGTCGGGGACCATATCCTTATCGAGATTGTCGACGATGGTAAGGGCATGCGACCAGATATGCTGCGTCGCAAGGCGGTCGAAAAAGGCCTTATCGACACGGAAACCGCCAACAGCATGGACGACAAGCAGGCATTGCAGCTGGTTTTCCTGCCCGGTTTCTCAACCAAAGATCAGATTTCCAGTGTGTCCGGCCGTGGTGTGGGCATGGATGTGGTGAAAACCAATATCCAGAAGCTCAACGGCCGCATCGATATCCAATCCAACGTCGGCGAAGGGTCGCGCTTCTCAATTTCCTTGCCGCTGACACTGGCCATCTTGCCGGTGCTGGTCGTGCGTGTCTGCAACCAACCTTTTGCCGTACCACTTGCCATGGTGCGGGAAATCATCCCGATCCGCTCGGAGCAAATCCAGGAAGTATCCGGGCGTGCCACCATCGTGGTGCGCGACGAGATCCTATCTGTTCGCTCCTTGGCTCGCCTTATCGGTTGGGACGAAACTCAAACACCCCAGTTTGGCGTGTTGATGCAGGCAGCCGAGCACTCCTTCATTCTTGCGATCGACAGCTTCATCGGTCGGGATGATGTGGTAATCAAGCCCCTGCAGAACATCCGGCCACGCGGTATCGCTGGCGCCACTTTGTCCGGCGATGGCTCTGTAGTACTTGTTCTCGATATGGAAAGCATGATCGAAGATTCTCAGCATTCCGATGATTCTGCGATCAAGACGACACACTTTCTTGAGATGTTGTCCAATAAGGGCTAAGTCATAAATTAAAAAACCGGTTGGCGGTCAACATAACGAAGTCCGCCGTTTTACCCCTCACTCGTCTGGGTGCTTCGCGAGGCTACATGCAGAACACTGCCTTTATCGGCCGGCAACCTATATTGAACCGCCAACAGCAGATCATTGGCTACGAGTTGCTGTTCCGACTCGACCAATCGTCAGTCACCGCCGAATTCTCCAGCGATATGCAGGCTGGTACGAATATCCTGGTCAATACCCTGTCGAATATGGGCGCTGACTGGTTGGTGGGCAGCAAGCTGGCGTTCGTCAACGTTGCTACCTCCATGCTGGAAAGCAACTTCCTGGAGCTCTTACATCCTCAACGTGTGGTGCTTGAGATCGTGGAATCCGTCAACGCGACCCCGGAGCTGATGGCTCGCGCCAAGGAGTTGCGTTCCCAAGGGTTTGGCATCGCGTTGGATGACTTCACCTATACCCCGCAGACAGCCCCTTTCCTGGAATTCGCCAACTACGTGAAGCTGGATATCCAGGATCTCGGACTGGAAAATACCAAAGCCCTATCCACAGAGCTGCGCAAGTTCCCGGTCTTGCAGGTGGCCGAGAAAGTGGAAACCAAGGACGAATTCAAATACTGCCTCGATGTCGGGCTTGACTGCTTCCAGGGCTATTATTTCGCCCACCCGGAAACGTTGTCGGCCAAGGTCATCAACCCCGCTTATGCAAACATCCTCGGCCTGTTGAACATGCTGCGGAACAATGCAGAAATCACCGAGATCGAAAACGCACTCAAACGCGACGTGGCGCTCTCGTTCAAGCTGCTTCGGTATATCAATTCAGCAGGCTTCGGTCTTTCGTGTGAAATCCACTCCTTCCGTCACGCAGTCACCATTCTTGGCTATCAGAAACTCTATCGGTGGTTGACGCTGCTGCTGGTCACCGCAAGTTCCGACGCAGGTACCCCACCTGCACTGATGAAGACAGCCGTAACCCGTGGCCGGCTGGTTGAGCTGCTTGGCAGCCACCTGCTTGACGGGACCGACAGGGACAATCTGTTTATCGTCGGTGTGTTCTCGCTGCTCGACGTTATGCTCGACATGCCAATGGATAAGATCCTAGAAACCCTGCTGCTGCCCGACTCGGTATCGGAAGCCTTGCTATCCCGCTTTGGTATGTATGGCCCCTTCCTAGAGCTTGCAGAGGCTTGCGAAGACCCGGATATGGCTGACGTACCTGCCCTGTGCGAGCAACTGCAGATCACCCCTGAAATGCTCAACAAAGCCCATGTCTCCGCCTTGGCCTGGGTGGAAGAGCTGGGCGTCTGATCAGACAACAAACAACTTCACCCTAAATAGACAGAAACGCCAGGTTTACAGCCGTGGCGTTTTGGTTTTGCAGCATTCCAGGGGAGTTTCCAACACCTTATCGCTGACACACAGCGGACTTTGACAGGTTTTCAAACCTGTTCAAGCTCTGTCGCGAGCAATCGTCAGCAGTGTGAAGCGCAGCGTAGAAGCCAGAATGTACTAGGTGTTTAGTCCCACAGTGTGCTGGTCTAATTTATTCCTAGCTACGAAAGGATGACCTACGGGACAGGTTCTTCGTACTTGTTCATGATCCTACTGCGCAGCTGTCAGGGCTTATGTACCGGTCGAAAACCCCCGCAAGGAGTACGCCGTACTGCTACGATGCTTCGTACCAAGAAGTTCGCAGCCTCCTGTTGGCTCAATGTTACCAATCAGGTATGTCTACGGAATTCAGGCTACCTCACACATCTCGCCATACCAACAGGCAACCGCTCTACTTCACATTCAAGGCAATAGACAAGACTTGCCGGCAACCAAGGAAAGTCTTGCAAGCTGTCTACCTCATGCAAACCCAGTTTGGCCAACACCTTGCGTGAGGGCTCATTTTCTGGCCTGACGAGTCCATACACAGCAGCCTCATCCAGCTGTTGAAACGCCAAGTCCAACGCCGCACGCCCCAGTTCTAGGGCAATGCCTTGTCCCCAGGCATCCGGCCGCAAGCGAAAACCCAGATTAAGCCGTTCTTCATCCCCATAAGTGCGCCAGGACAGCCCTCCAAAACCCAATACAGTTTCCGGATCATCCCGTCTGCTTACCACCCACATACCAAAACCATGCTGCGCCCAGTGCAATTGCCAGCGCCACAGCATATGTCCTGCAGCCTCATGCGTTGTCAGAGGCCCCGCAGGGTTATAGCGGTGAGTTGCAGGGTTGCCATAAATCTCAAAGACAGCGGCCAAATCCGACTCTTTCGGCTTACGCAGGTAGAAGCGTTCAGTTTCACATTCAGCGAGGAGGGCTAATTGCGCCATGGTGCTTTTGCAGTGGGTAATTGATCAGGCCCGTGCATTGTCTAGGCACACAAGACATTCAGGAATACGATAATGACTTATACTTTTTATAAGTATTATTTATGTCTCTACTCATCAGCGACTTGGAGCTGTTATGTGAGGTAGCCGAGCGTGGCAGCTTCAGCCAAGCTGCTGCTGCACGTGGCTGGTCGCAACCCCAGGTAAGCCAGCGTATCGCCCAATTGGAATCCGCACTTGGCACATCGTTGTTTCAGCGCCATCGGCGGGGTGCCGTCGCGACGCCAGCATGCCTTGCCTATCTGGACTCGGTTAAACGTGCACTGGTTGAGCTGGACAATGGTCGACGTCATATCCAGGGTGCGCCAGCTTTGCCTGAAGCACGCGTCGGCTGCCCACCATCGCTTGCCTCACTGGTGTTCAGCCCGCTCATTGCAGCCTTGGCCGATGCGCAACTCGAGTTGTTTTGTCATACCGACCACTCGCCAGAGCTCATGGAAAGAGTGCTCAGTGGTCGGCTCAAAGTTGCCTTTGTTTTAAACCGTCCCACCATCAATGGCATTCAACTGGAAGTACTGGCCGACTCACCAATCCTTGCACTGGTAGCAGCTACACACCCCTTGTCCAAGGTTAAGAACACAAGCTTGGCTACTTTAGCCGAGGAACGCATCTCACCACAATGGTGGGGCCCCGACGTGGAGGAACTGATACGCCTTTTGCGGCAGCATCGGCGCGCGCCCTTGCCGCTTCATACGAACCAGCCTGCCACTACAGCCAAAGCGCTGGCCCTGCGTCATGGCTTCATCATCTTTGCACCTGCTATTGCCGTTTTGGATGAGCTAAAGGAAGGACGGTTGGTCCAATTGCCTGTTGTCGATCTACCTGATTGGCGCTGGCAGGTAATGATGGCATACCGATCCGGTAAGCGACCCGATGCCAGCCGAGACCAGATATTGGCTGCAGCACGCACCATGGGACAAGACTGGCGCCAAGCGTTGAACCAATTGGTAGTGGCTAGCACACGAATAGCAAGCGCTTGATTTTTTGACGATACCCCAACCAGTCCCGCATCATTAGACGATTTTTCTTCCCGAGGCGCATCCAGCGCCACACAACAACAGCGAGGAACAACCCCGTGGAACGCGAATTCATGGAATACGACGTGGTGATCGTCGGTGCCGGCCCAGCAGGCCTCTCCGCCGCGATTCGCCTCAAGCAAATGGCTGCCGAGAAAGGCAGCGAGGTCAGCGTATGTGTACTGGAGAAGGGATCTGAAGTGGGCGCCCATATCCTATCCGGCGCCGTGATCGACCCTATCGCCATGAATGAGCTGTTCCCGGATTGGAAAGAACGCGGTGCGCCATTGAATGTCCCGGTCACCGAAGACAAATTCTTGATATTGGAAGCGGACGAGAGTTATCGCATCCCCAATTTCCTGCTTCCACCGTTGATGAACAACCATGGCAATTACATTGTCAGCCTGGGGAATGTCTGCCGCTGGCTGGCGACGCAAGCCGAAGCGTTAGGCGTGGAAATCTATCCTGGGTTTGCCGCTGCGGAAGTGCTGTACCACGATGATGGCTCTGTCAAAGGCGTCGCAACCGGCGATATGGGTGTCGCCAAAGATGGCAGCCACAAGCCTGAATACGCGCGCGGTATGGAACTACACGCCAAATATACGTTGATTGCTGAGGGGGTACGTGGATCGTTGGCAAAGGAAATCCAGGCCAAATTCAGTCTCAGAAAAGGTGTAGATCCGCAGAAGTTCGGTATCGGTATCAAGGAGCTGTGGAAGGTCGACCCAAAGCGACATCAACCAGGGCTCGTCATGCATTCGCAAGGCTGGCCACTTGATGCCAACACAGGCGGTGGCTCTTTCCTCTACCACTTGGACGACAATCAGGTTGTCGTCGGTTTTGTGGTACATCTGAATTACGAAAACCCCTACCTGAGTCCCTACGACGAATTTCAACGCTTCAAAACCCATCCTGCCATTCGCGACACTTTCGAGAACGGTAAACGTATTGCCTATGGCGCACGCGCTATTAATGAAGGTGGCCAGCAGTCGATCCCTAAGCTGGTATTCCCGGGCGGTGCCCTGATCGGTTGCTCGGCAGGCTTTGTGAATGTGCCTCGCATTAAAGGTAGCCACAATGCCATGAAGAGCGGCATGTTAGCCGCCGAAGCGGCTTTTGAAGCCATCTCTATGGGTCGCGCCGGCCATGATGAACTGACCAGTTACTCAACTGCACTGCGCCAGTCGTGGGTTTGGGAAGACTTGGACAAAGTGCGCAACATCAAACCAGCCTTATCGAAATTCGGCCTTTGGGCTGGCACCGTATATGGCGGCTTTGACATGTGGTGCCATTCGATTGGCATACGCTTGCCTTGGACATTTCAGCACAGCAAAGCCGATCATGAATGCCTGAGACCTGCAGATGAATGCAACCCGATTATCTACCCCAAGCCTGACGGTAAACTGAGCTTCGACAAGCTCAGCTCGGTATTCATTTCCAACACCAACCACGAAGAAGACCAGCCAAGCCATCTTACGTTGCGCAACGCCAGCATCCCCGTGAAATTAAACTGGGCGGTGTATGCCGGCCCGGAACAACGCTTCTGCCCTGCTGGTGTATATGAGTTCGTCGGTTTGGAAGAAAGCCAACCACACCTGCAGATCAACGCGCAGAACTGTGTGCACTGCAAAACATGTGATATCAAAGATCCAAGCCAGAACATCAACTGGGTGGTGCCTGAAGGGGGTGGCGGGCCTAATTACCCAAATATGTGAGCTTTTCTTGAGCAATGAACAAAGCCCATTTGGCGTAAACACAAAAGGCCCCATTTCTGGGGCCTTTTATTATGGATCAAGTACTACTCAAACATCTTAATAGGAATAGACACTTCTGCCATTTGCCCCAACACCAACATACCCACCATTTGAGTTTGCCAGAGCCAACACATCAGCAGAACTGTTTGCGGTATTAGTTAGAGTCCAAGCGCCATTACCGTTACCATACAAAATGATACCGCCAGCACCACCAATGACCAACCGGCTACCAGAAACTATCGTATTCAGGTTAGCCAACGTGTTGGATCCATCCCGAGTCCAACTAGCAAGGTCTGGCGACTGCAGCACAGTACCACCATTACCCACGACAACATAAACAACTGCACCGTTAACGGTAGTCTGAGCAATATCATTAAGGGAAGAAGTAGTCGTGCTATTTCGGGCAGTCCAATTAATCGCATCGGTACTGGTCAAAATAATGCCGCCATTACCCAAAACAACAAACTGGCCATTGAGAAAAGCAACTTTGTTGAGAGAACTGGTCCCAACATTGGCATTAAGCGCTGTCCAATTTATCGTCTGCGTTCCAGGTTCTAAAGGGTCGTTAACAAGAACACCGGAAAGGAGCGTACCTCCAATACCGACAGCTACGTAAGTCGAACCACTATAAGCAACGCTATTGAGCCGAACAATGGCTTTCGTATCCGTAGCTTTCCAAGTTGGTGCTGCAGAAGTCGGATTATTGCTGATACGTGCCACACCATTATCGCCAACAGCAACCAAACGGGCACCATCGTTCAGTAAGCCTCGAAGATTCACATTGATACCCGAATTTAATGTGTTCCAGTTGTCGCCTTTCACGGACGAATAAAGCCCGCCACCATTTCCAGCGGAAATCATCGTGCCATTGAAATTAATCAAAGCATTCAAATCCGCCGTACCTGTAACCTTACCTATAGACCAACTATCTCCCGCCGGGCGCGGCTGGACTGCCTGCGAAGGTGCCGCATCACCTGGCACACCTCCTGAACTCGCTGCATTAATAGTGAATGAGTAAATTTGCCCATTGGTCAGCCCTGTAACAACAAAAGGAGGGCGCACATCTATAAATTGGTCCGGCTCAGGAAATGTTGTGTAGTTGGCAGGGGTAATTTGACCAGCACGGGCTTTAAACACTCGGTAAGTCGAGTTGGAATTATTGTTCCACGTCACCGTAGCGCGACCATCACCTGGGGTAACCACTAGATTCGTCGGCGTCGCCTTGGGGTCCTTATCGCCACATGCTGCCAAGGCAAGAATAGGGAGTATTAGGAGTGGCTTTAACCACGCTTTAGAAAAAGTATTGGCCAACATAGATTTCCATCGTCCTTGAATTAACTGAACAGCACAGTAGGAAAGGTGTTCAGACCCATTGCATCATATTCATGCTTGCTGAACAGAAGCTGACTTTGAGCCCATTGCAAGCAAATAGACCTGAAATATCAGAACTTGTTCATGGACCTGTAACGCGCAACTATCATCATGGCGCCATCAGCACAGAAACCGAAATCAACTGCACGTGATCATGAAAAGGTCCTCAGAGCCTGATTTCATAGTCATGATCACAATACCTGTCGCACTTAATACGCATAAACATTGGTGCCTACAGCGCCGACACCTATGTACCCGCCATTGGCACTGACCAGCGCGTACACATCATCGCTTCTCTTGGTCGTTGTCGCGGTCCAGCTGCTATCGCCTTTACCATACAGAATAGTGCCGCTCTGACCCGCAATCACAGCCCGGCTGCCCGCAGCAACCGCAATCGCGTTCAAATCCAACGCTACAGGCGACACCTCCTTGATCCAACTTGTCAGGTTGTCGGACCGTAGAATGACCCCTTTCGCCCCTATCACCAGGTAATTAACCTTGCTGTCGATCACCACGGCGCCGATATCAAGCAGCGCGTCCGTCGCACCACTGGTTTGCTTTGTCCATGTAATGCCATCCGGGCTAGTCAAAATTACCCCGCCGTCACCCAGAACCACGAACTGGCTGCTGAGATAGGCAACCTTGTTCAGATTGTCAGAAACGCCCGACGTCCGAGCCGTCCAAGTAATCGTCGGTGTGGCTGGGGTCGTGGTCGAATCAGTCGCACCTACTCCAGACAGAATCACCCCCCCGGCACCGACTGCCACATAAGCCGAACTACCAGCAGCGATGCTATTGAGCTGAGCCGTCGTATCCGTCTTTGTGACTTTCCATGTGGCTTTATCAGTCAGGAAGTCACTGCTCATCTGCACCGTACCTCCTGCACCAACAGCGATCAACCGGGTAGCGGAAGCCTCATATAACAACCCACGCAGGTCATTCGTGGTACCAGATGCAATCGCCGTCCATTTATCCCCTTTCATGGACGTAAAGAGTGCACCGCCATTACCCGCCGCCAACAAGTTCGCACCGGTATCCACCTTAACCTGGGCCATGATCACCGCGTTCAGATTCGCCGTGCCCGCACTATCACCCGCAGTCCATGCATCCCCTGCCGCACGCGGCACTGCATTCACCGAAGGGGCTGCAGGCCCTGCCGGGCTACCCGACTTGGTGGAATTGAGGGTAAAAGCATAGGTCTTGCCATTGGTAAGGCCTGCGATAACCACACCAGAACGGGCAGGCCACTTTAAATTGGATTCTGGGAAGTCCTTATAGTTATCCGGTGTGAGCGCTTTGTCGGCCTGCGCGCTAAACACCCAATATTCCAAGCTAGCGTCCTCATCCCAGGTAAGCGTGACGCGACCATCCCCAGGGGTTACCACCAAATTCTTCGGTGCATTAGATGGCGCCTTTTCGGTAAGACAAGCCGTCAGCGCAAAAATAGGAAGAAGTAAGACCAGCTTGAGCCATGTCTTGTATAAGGTTTGAAACACCACGAATATCCTTTTCACGAAACAAACCAGCCGTTTTAGGTTTGGCTGGCCACCATAAAACACTTATTACCCGAATACCATTTTTACCCGGCTTTTTCTCTTAGAACCTGTCTAAAGTCTGCTGTGCGTCAGCAATACGGCGTTGAAAACACCCTCGGAATACTCATTCACCACCCGTAAAGTCCGCTTCCTCGGTTGTTTTCGCCTTGTCTTGCTTTAGCTCTCGAGACTTTTAAAAGGTTTCTACAACCCTTGAGGCTCGTAGTCTCCATGTCGGGCTAACCCTTGCGCAAGCGATTTCCTTAGAACCTGTTCGCAATCTTACTGCGCAGCAATGATCAGGTCTCGTCTACTCAGCTTCTAAGCTGCGCTTCACCCTGCAGGCAACCGTTCATGACAAATCATGAAACAGGCTCCAAAAGAGACCTCCAGCAAACAGTTTGGTTGCATTTTCTGGCCACACCGTGGCAATGAATATCTCGACCTACCCTACCTGTGGCAAACCGAAGAAGGAAACAGATTTCCTATTAAATTCATTTGCTTGTGGGATAAATTACCCAGTATTCGATATGCCCGCTACAAGCTGTCGGGATTTCCCACTCGGACTTGGCGACTGAGCAAGCCTATAATCGCGAGCTACCTACCAAAGATGATGTATGGAGTGTGATATGGATGATGAACTACGAAAAAGCGCGCTCGAGTACCACCAGTTTCCACGTCCCGGCAAAATCCAAGTTGCCCCGACCAAACCGCTGTCCAGTCAGCGTGACCTCGCCCTAGCCTACTCCCCTGGTGTTGCCGCTGCCTGCGACGCTATCGTTGAAGACCCGTTGAACGCCTACAAGTACACCGCCCGCGGTAATTTGGTCGCTGTCATCTCCAACGGTACTGCCGTGTTGGGACTCGGTAATATCGGCCCTTTGGCCGGCAAGCCGGTGATGGAGGGCAAAGGGGTCTTGTTCAAAAAGTTCGCCGGCATCGATGTTTTTGACATCGAAGTCGATGAAAATGACCCCGACAAACTGGTCGATATCATCTGCGCGCTGGAGCCTACTTTCGGCGGTATCAATCTGGAAGACATCAAAGCGCCAGAGTGCTTTTATGTCGAGCAGAAATGCCGCGAACGGATGAAGATCCCCGTCTTTCACGACGACCAGCATGGCACCGCCATCATTACCGCCTCTGCAGTACTGAATGGCCTGCGTATCGTCGACAAGGACATCAGCAAAGTACGCCTGGTAGTGTCCGGTGCAGGTGCTGCAGCCATCGCCTGTTTGAACCTGCTGGTGCAACTGGGCATGAACCCTGCCAATATCATCGCCTGTGATTCAAAGGGTGTGGTGCACAAAGCGCGTGAGGATTGGGACAAACTGGATGAGTCGAAAAAACGTTACGCGCAGGATACACAACACCGTACGCTGAAAGACGCCATGGTCGGCGCAGATATCTTCCTAGGCTTGTCCGGTCCTCGTTTGGTAAGCCAGGACATGGTGCGCAGTATGGCTTCGCACCCCCTGATTCTGGCGTTAGCTAACCCAGAGCCGGAAATCCTGCCGCCATTGGCGAAGGAAGCACGGCCCGATGCCATCATCTGTACTGGTCGTTCAGACTACCCAAATCAGGTCAACAACGTTCTGTGCTTCCCCTTCATCTTCCGTGGCGCACTGGATGTGGGTGCATCGACCATCAACGATGAGATGAAGCTCGCCTGCGTACGCGCCATTGCCGATTTGGCCATGGCCGAGCAATCAGATGTCGTTGCAGATGCCTATAGCGGCGAATCGCTGAAATTCGGCCCTGACTACATCATTCCCAAACCTTTTGACCCACGCCTGATCGTCAAGATCGCACCGGCTGTGGCAAAGGCGGCGATGGATTCCGGTGTGGCTACCCGCCCGATTCCCGACATGGCTGCCTACCACGAATCGCTGATGCAATTCGTCTACAAGTCCAACCTGTTCATGAAGCCGGTGTTCAGTGCCGCCAAGAAAGCCAAGGCCCGTGTGGTCTATGCAGAGGGCGAGGACGAGCGTGTATTGCATGCGATTCAGGAAATCGTCGACCTGGGATTGGCTCAACCGATTCTGATCGGCCGCCCCAGCGTGATAGACATGCGCATTGAGAAACTAGGTCTGCGTATTCGCCCCGGTGTGGATTTCGAACTGGTCAACAACGAGAACGACCCACGCTACCGCGAGTACTGGACCGAATATTACCAGTTGCGTATGCGTCACGGTGTCAGCCAGGAATACGCCAAACGTGAAGTGCGGCGCAAGACCACCCTGATCGGCGCCTTGATGATGCGCCGCGGGGAGGCTGAAGCCATGATCTGCGGCACTTACGGTCATTACCAGGATCACCTCAACTTCGTCTGCCAGACCATCGGCCGGCAAGCTGGTACCCACATCTATGGGGCGATGAATGCGCTGATCCTGCCCAAGGGGAATGTGTTCATTACTGATACCTATGTGAACCAGAACCCTACCGCCGAACAATTGGCCGAGATCACACTGATGGCTGCGCAAAGCGTGCGCAACTTCGGCATCGTGCCAAAGGTAGCGCTGCTCTCGCACTCCAGCTTTGGTTCGGTTGATTCACCGACATCGATCAAAATGCGTGAAACCTTGAATATCCTGCGTATGCAAGCGCCGGATCTGGAAGTCGATGGCGAGATGCATGGTGATGCGGCGTTATCCGGCACCATCCGCAAAATGATCATGCCGGAATCGACCCTGAAGGGCGATGCAAACATATTGGTCATGCCGACGCTGGATGCCGCCAATATCGCGTTCAACCTGCTCAAGGCCAGTGCCGCGGATGGCGTCACCATCGGCCCAATGTTGCTAGGCGTTGCCAAGCCGGTGCATATCCTGACGCCAACGGCATCTGTACGCCGTATCGTCAATATGACTGCCCTGGCGGCAGTTGAAGCCGGTCAACGAAGCTGATTACTACCTGCTGCACCCCAAACAAAACACCCCGCAACATGCGGGGTGTTTTGTTTTTATCCAATGCTAAGTGGCTGTTTACAGTTTATCTCAACACTGATCAATTAAATCCAATTGAATTATTATTGCTTCATCAAAGTCACACCGCACTTCTGTAAATTACCGAAGTCATACCCAGACATCTGAATTGAATTACCGATTTGTACGGCACTGACTATTTCACTGTTATTCATACAACCAAACCATGTAGAGCTGTTGTATGTACCTATTTTTCCCCAGGAAAAATTTTCATAACCTGGGATTTTATCAATACCCGCACTTCGTAAATCCAATTCAAATGGATGGCCCGCAATACCACCACTTATCCAAGTAGCTGACATTTGCCCACCACCACTATAACAAGAGAGCGCTGTTTGCATACGGCCGGCACTAAGAATAGCTACACTCGCGTTACAGCTATAATCTCCCGCGGCATCTTTATAAGCGCCAGGAACAAACGTATTGGCAAAAAAAGTAGGTGAAGCCGTTGCCGCGACAGTAGAGCTGGCCGTATTAATCATGCCGTTATCGGTAACACTCAGTGTCACCAGGACATCGTAATAGTTAACCTTACCACTCAAGTCCTTTGTTGGAACACGGTAAATACGAATTCTATTATCTGCACCAACAATATTGGATTTTTCCAGATAAGCTGCTGGCGCAGCAAAGGTGGCTACTGGAATCAAGCTGGCGATAATAGCAGATAGAATGATCTTTTTAAGCATGGCAATACCTCCTGAATCTGTTTTAATGGGTATATTCATTTGCCAACATATCAAACAACATATGAAAGAGAACCACGTTTCCACCTATAAAACGGGCACCCGTCCTCATACAAAAGCACTGGCTTATGCTTCGTGCTATTTGTATTGCTGTATTGGCGTTTGGCAGTCTTAGGCTAGATTACTAATGCTGCCTCTGTGTTACGTTAACAGTGTTTTTATTACCAGCACGCTAGACCTTTTCTGTTACCGGTACAGTTCGCCAACCCTGTACCAATAGTGGACGGGTTGGCTCGAACTATTCGCAACTAATACCGCTAGGATTTATCCAGCTTCGCATCTCGCAAGCATCCCAACGGGTGCGAGATCGTGAACAGATTTGTTGCTTGTGCGGTGAGGCTTCAAACTGGCTACTACTTAGCAATCAACAGCACCACACCTCGGCCACATACACCATAAGGAGCGGACTCCCCCCCAATAGCTTCTTCCATGCCGGGATTTCGTACCTGATCATGCCCTTCCGCCCAACTGCAACTATCAGTTACCCGATGCCAGTTCCGCCCAGCACCAGGCCAAGGCAGCTTGAAAGTCACGCTATCTCGCCAGCCGTTGTAAGCCACATAGATGGCAGCGGCGCTATCTCCCAGTTCAGTACCATCAATCCGCCAGGCAATCGCATGGTTGTCCGCATTATTGAAATACGCAGCGTCGGCCACACCACCATCAGGACGGAACCAATGCAATTGTTCCATCCCATTACTGTTTAGATCAGTGGCTGAATAAAAATTGGCGGGCCGAAGTGCAGAATGCGCCTTACGGAAGGCAATCATCCGTTGAGTGAAGGTTTGGAACTGGGTTTGTTCAGCAGTCCAACGCCAATTCAGCCAGTTGGTCTTCGAGTCGAGGTTATACGGGTTGTTATTACAGTTAATACTGCGCAAGTACTCGTCACCCGCCACCAGCATGGGGGTACCGCCAGAGACCAGCAACAAAGTCAACGCATTACGGGCAGCCTTGCGTTGATCAGAAGCAATCCCATCCTGATTCCAGCTGAAATTGAAGTCTTCACCGCCATCCGATGGGCCGTAGGGCCAAGCTTGCGTATTGTTCTTGCTGTTACAGGTATACAAGTCCTTGAGAGTAAAACCATCGTGCGCAGTAATGAAATTGATTGAATGCCAAGGCTTGCGGCCATCGTCCTGGTACAAGTCGCTCGAACCCGCAATCCGCATGGCCAACTGCCCTGGAGTAATCGTTTCGCCTCCCATTGCATTCTGGTCTTTACGTAAGGTGTCACGATAGATGCCATTCCATTCGGCCCAACCGTCGGGAAAGCCACCCACCTGATAGCTATTGCCACCAATTGCCCAAGGTTCTGCAATCAGATCAACACCACTGCCACCATTACCCGGGCGGGGTGGTAACTCGTTGGTAATACGGTTGATCGCATTCGAAGCATCGTTCTTTTCGAAATTGAAACAACCATGCTCACAGCTGTTGCCCAATATCGATGCCAGATCGAAGCGGTAACCGTCTACCCCCAATGCATCGCGCCAATACACCAATGAATCAATAATCAGGTTCTGTGCTACCAGGTTACGTGCGTTGTAGTTACCGCCCACGCCAGTGTTATCGACATTGCTCTGCTTATCCGAGGTAAGCGAGTAATAAGTCGGGTTATCCAGACCACGCCAACTGTAAAGGTTGTAAGTGTTTTTATCATCTGGGCGCCAAGCACCACCCTCACCGGTATGGTTGTACACCACATCGATCAGTACTTTGATGCCGGCATCGTGAAAAGCCTTCACCATATCCTTGAACTCACGTGTCGGCCCACCTGCGGACTTATCACTGGCATAGCGGCGATCAGGGGCAAAGTAATTCAGGGTCATATACCCCCAATAGTTGTCGCCCAGTGTGGTGGTTGGGTTCAATTCATGGCCATCGTTCTGGGTTTCCTGTACCGGCAGAAATTCAATCGCCGTAATACCCAAGCTAGCCAAATAGGCTGCCTTCATACCAGCACCCTTGTAGGTGCCGCGGTACACAGTAGGTATGCTGTCATCGTTCATGGTAAGGCCACGCACATGCGCTTCGTAGATCACATCATCCTTCAGCGCACGGCTTGGCTTGATGCCGGTGCTACGTGTATCCGGGAGCAGTACGATACCCTTTGGCGCCTCACGGCCATTGTCTACATGCCGATACAGTGGTCCGCTTGCGTATATGGTCCCCTCAGCCAAAAGCTGAGGCGCGGGGTCATGACTCAACTCCAACGCATAAGGGTCGCTTAGAAGCTTATTTGGATTGAAGCGATTCCCTGCCGCATCCACATCGCTGAGAAAGCCCACACTGGAGCCCTTGGTCCAACTGGTGATGTAAGGCCAATTCGGCCCCCAGGCGCGATAACCGTAATAAACGGTACCGGTAAGGCCATATTGCCTAACCAATGTTCCAACTGGCAGCGACACATTCCAAACGCTGTTTGGCCCTGTATTCATGGGAATACGCGCAACTTCCTCTTCCCCCTTAGGGAGGCGGTAGAGATACAGTTCAACCCGGGTAGCACGTGAGGAAAATACTTTGAAGTTCAGCTTGGTCTGGGTCGCATCGTAACGGGCACCAAGTCGATCGGGATCAGCTGCTGCATAGACATGCGGCATGTTGATGACCAAACAGGTCGAGAATGCCAACAGCAGATAGCGAAGTTGCATTTTGTTATCTCCATTTTTTGTGTTCCGAACGGGTAAGTTCATTGCCTACCCGCTCTAAGCGGCCACAACTATCTACACGGCTCGCCATGTAGATCAAGAGACAGCAGTACGGTCTTACTTATTACTGACAAAGCCCCATCTGGAAAAATTCAACGGACTACTCGATAGCTTTCAATCGGCATCACCCTGATGGACTGCCAGCCTGAAGCAGTCATGAACAAAAACACAACAAGACATGCAACAGGCTGAAGGTACGGCACGAGAAAAACGCGGAACTCATGGTGCCCTGCCATAATGAGCCATCTTCGAGGAGGGCCTATGAGCGACCCGAGCAACACCAACCCATTCGCATTCTTCCAGCAATTCTTCAAACCCATGGAAGGCATGCAACCCTTCATGCCCCCCCTGACCGAAGAGGAATGCGCCCGTAAAATCGCTGAATTGCGGACGGTGGAGCAATGGCTAGGCATGCAGGTTGGGATGCTGCAAATGAGCATACGGGCACTGGAATTACAACAGGCAAGCCTCGCAGCCCTCAAGCCGCGAGACAAATCAGCACCAGATTCCCCTGCACGATAAGTGGGGGGCAAATAGTTACGCGGCCTTGCTATTAACTGCCACTATTCCTTTGCCGAGACTGTCATTACGCTTGGGTCCTTCCAGCCGGGTTGTGGTTTGCGCGGCCAGCGTGCATACGTCACCCGACAACTCTCCGCCTTCTGCGACCAGAATCTTGCCGTAACGGACACTGCCGCTCACCCGCCCGGTAGCATGCACAATCAGCTGCTGGCGTACCGTCAGCTCACCTTCAAAGTGCCCATGAATTTCAGCGATATCGATGCTGACCTTACCGGTGAAAGCGCCCTGCTCGGCAATCCGCAGCACCCGGCTGTCCATGGTCGCCTCAACCCGACCTTCAACAACCAAGGTATCGCAATCGAGGATCTCCGCCCCTTTGAGTTTGACATTCGGGCCGACAACCAAGCGATTTGCGCTCTCATTTCCGGTATCGGGCTGAACAAGTACCTGAGCTCCTGTCGCCTCACTCGCAACAACTGGTGCTTCGTTGAGAGCCAATCCAGGGTAAGTACTGTTGGAACTTGTAGGCCTGCTGGTGAGGGTACTTGTGGCCACACGGTTATCCCGTTCGATAGGCGCAGCATTGTTACGTGCAAGGGTATTGGCTTTGGCAAACATTAGGGCTCTCTCTGGCTTTGGGGGAATGTAGCGGCAACCGATCACGGCTTCTGCATACACCCCGAGGATAGGTAAGGGGCGCTCCCCCTTTAGAACTTGCTTACGAGCTGTCACAAACAGATGTCAGCAGGGCATAGAGCAGCGTGGAAACCGGAATGTACGGAGGTACATAAGGCTGCGAACTTCTTGGTGCAAAGCACCGTAGCAGTTCGGCGTCCCCCTTGCGGGGGCTTTTGAGCAACACATAAGCCCTGATCACAGCTGCGCAGCAAGTTCGTAAATGGGTTCTTACAAGAGATGTGCCAGGAGAAACTTCCTCAATCTATTCAGTGAAATAGGCTGGGTTTCGCCAGGCGCTGGCAAATGACACCATTCAGAAAAGTCGTTTCCTAGCGACGGATAATCAGCAATGGGATGTAAGCCACTGATTGAAAAGGCAGTCACCCTGTCGTATTGACACGACGACGTAAAGGCTCTCTATGTTTTGTTAGCTGCTGCCGAATACAGACAACCGAGATGATGCAAAGTAACTATATGGATATAGGCTTGAGTAGTGCTCTTTAACCGCCGTTCGTAGTATCGAGCAAAGCAAAGCGGGCATAGGACCAAGGCCAAGATAGCTTCCAAAGTCATACCAGTAGAGAAGAAAACAACTGCCCCCAACACACAGACTACCAACAAACTACGAAAGAACTTGGAGTCTGCTTCCAACCGGTGGACGTCTTCTGCTGCCGCTGGGCACTTCGCTATCAGCACCGCCCGCGCCCACTGAAATGTATTCAGTGCAGCGCGCTCACTTTCATCGATCAACATGTCGCGAATTCGCGTCGCACAGTAGTACGCACTCGCATTCCCATAGGGGTTCAGCTTTTCCCTCAGCCTGTTATAGGGTCGGTCGATATACGAACCGACGAGAAAAATAAGATGCCCTAGAAAATAGGACCCGGTAAGAAATGCGACCCAGACACCGGCATCGCTTGTGGGACGCGCAATCAGCGGACCAAGTATGAGATGCCCGACTCTTGGGCTAAGGATCGCTGTGGCAATTGCACCCGGCAGCAGAATCGCAAAGAAGTCCACCACCCCGACATAGAACTCGCTGGGGCTAGCCATTTGCTCCTCCTCAGGTGGGCAAACCCGTTTATTGAGTACCTACTCACAGGTTTACGTATACACACCGCACTTTGGATTCAAACGCCTGTGCACAGGACCTTCTTATTTCAGATCCAGCGCACCAATTACGTATTTGAGTTTTTCGAGCTCAGTTGTCTTGGTAAGGAAATGGCTTGCACCCGCAGCCATACAGGCGCCCCGGTAGGCTTCACCTTCGTTATTGGTCATTACAATGAAAACAATATCCGGCAGCTGCGCATGTATCGTCTGCAGCACTGACAAACCCGTGCCTGAGCGCAAATGTAGATCAAGGAAAACACAATCTGGCAGTGTACGCTGAATGCCGGCTATCGCATCCTCAGCCGTTTCAGCCATCCCAACAATGCTGACACCCGGGAGTTCCGCCAGCATTTCGGTCAACACGGCCTGAATAACCCGTGAGTCATCCACGATAAAGATATTGGCTGTGCGCGGTGCAGCGGTCATTTCAACTTACTCTTGATACGGCAATATCCAGCAGCCCAACCATCAGCTAGCTCAACAACCCGAACCGCCAGCAAACCGGCATAGACCTAATATCATCATAGTCTTGAATTGCAGGGTAACAAGTGGCTTTCATAGCTAATGAAACCATGCCCCATAGATTTGGCAGGCATTCCATCTACAAAGCGACTCAAGCGATATACGGCATGATGGGAGAGTGCTATCCAACGCACTCCCCCAGTAGGGCAAAGGTCACGTTTGACTGAGCAATCAAACCACAGCAGGCTTAGGCAGAGGTCGGCTTGGAAATGCGTGGCGTACCAGACGCACCACTACCGTAAAGAATTGGCGGGCAAAGCTGCCGCTGTTGTAATGCTGGCCATAGCGCCGGCATATTTCTCTTACTTCCACCGCGATCGCGCTATAACGCCGGGCTGGAATGGTAGGGAACATATGGTGTTCGATTTGGTGGCTCAGATTCCCGGTAAGAATATGCAAAAGCTTGCTGCCCGTCAGATTGGATGAACCACGCAGCTGGCGTATATACCAAGCACCGCGGCTTTCATTTTCAAGCACCGAAGGTGGAAATACTTCAGCGTGTTCTGTAAAGTGCCCACAAAAGATCACCACAAAAGTCCAGATATTACGCAGCAGATTTGCCAGCAGATTACCCACCAGCACACCCAGGAAATTCGGGCCTGCCAATAACGGGAACACCAAATAGTCCTTCAACACTTGTCTCGATACCTTATGACCTACAGGGGGCAGTTTTTCCAATAGCTTCGGAAAAGGGAGCTTACCCCTGAAGTATCGGTCGATCTTCAAGTCGAAGATGGCAATCGCACCCTGAAAGAATATCGCCTGCAAGGTCGCCCAAAGGGGTTGCAGCAAATAGAACGGCCGCCAGCGCTGCTCGGCAAAAATGCGCACCGTGCCATAGCCAATATCATGGTCGCGACCCAGCACATTGGTAAAGGTGTGATGCTGGTAGTTATGGGTATGTCGCCAAGCGTCACTTGGGCATGCATGGTCCCATTCGTAGGTCTTGCCATTGAATTCTGGGTCATTCATCCAGTCGTACTGGCCATGCATCACGTTGTGGCCCAGTTCCATGTTTTCCAGGATCTTGGCCAAGGCCAGCAACAAAGTGCCCAGGATAAAGGTGGGGGGGAAAAAACCCGCAAACAGCATCAATCGACCTGCCAACTCAGCAATACGTACGCTGCTGCGGATATGACGGATATAGCGGGCATCAACCTCACCTAAATCCGCCTGATGTTTCTTTTGCAACGCATCCAGCTCAGCGCCAAATGCTTCTACTTCTGCAGGGCTGAGTTCACGGTTCTTCACCATCGTCATGGTTCTTGCTTTCTTACAGATCAAGCGTCACATCGCCTACGGGCGCAGTGATACATAAACGGATAGATTCATTGGGTTCTGCAGAGAGTAGCCCCGTCTGCAAATCCCGCACCACACCCGATACCTTTTTGCAGGTACAGGTGTTGCAAATACCCATGCGACAGCCATTTGCTGGGGATAAGCCATGGGCTTCGGCTTGAACCAGCAAGGTTGCGGCTCCATTGCCCTCCATTGCCTTCCTGGCGCGGGCATAGTTCAGGGTCACCGGCTGGTTGGGCGCTGCGGTAAATACCGGGGGTGTAAACGCTTCCATCTGCAAGCCGGCAACACCACCCGCTACATTCAATACTTGGCGTACTGTATTGGTAAAACCATAACTGCCACAGGCCATGACCTGCCAACGCGCCAAACTACCAAGCGTTGCAAGATGTTCAGCACAGAAACGGCCACTTAGCGCACCATCTGAAGTTGGCTCGGCAGTCAACCCAAGCTGTAATCGCCAACGTGGCATACGGCTGAACAAGTCCTCCAATTCCGCCAGATAAGCCATATCACTGCGTTGGCGACCGTAATACAACAGCACTACCTCGCAGCCTGGCGCTTCAAGCTGCAAGCTGCGCAACATGGCCAAAATCGGTGTGATGCCACTACCTGCAGCCAATAGCAATAGCTGATCTGCATGATTGGGCAAGCCGAACTCGCCGGCGGACTGGCCAATTTCCAGGTAGTCCCCTACCTTGAGTTGATCATGTAACCAATTCGAGACGAGGCCCCCTTCGCTACGTTTAACCGCGATCTCCAGCTGCCCGATTCTTTTTGCGGCAGCACAAGGGCTGTAGTAGCGGGTATGGCGCACACCGTTGATCTCCACGGTAAGCGGCACATGTTGTCCGGCACGGGCACCGAGCCAATGGGCGCTGGGCGCAAGCGTAATGGCAACGGTCTGCTTACCCTGCTGGCGTTTGGCAAGTACACGGGCAAACACCCGTTTAAGCGCCAGTTGCGGGTGCAGGCAACCCGCGTAATAGTCGAATACCGACTCACGTAAGAAACCGGCGAGTGGGGTACGTTGCAGGGCAGTAAGTACTGGCAAGGTGAAATTCACCAGCATGGAAGGCAACAAAGCCAAGACTAGGCTCCGATTTGTAAGTGTTTAGTGAACAGTTGTTCACAATGTTGCCGCGCCACCGCATTTCAGTCAACATCTGTTCACTAAATGATGCAATACCTACTGATCGCTCAACGAAATAGCCCACTTCTGCTACATTGCCGCCCAATTCTAGGCAGGGTAGTCCTAGTCGACCTTTATCCCTTCCAGATCACGCTAGGCCTCATCAATGCGCGCAGAAAAAAAACTCCAGACCCGCCAAGCTCTGCTTGATGCCGCGCTGATGCTGATGGAAACCGGTAGGGGCTTCAGTGGGTTGAGCCTGCGCGAAGTAACGCGAGAGGTCGGCATCGTGCCAACTGCCTTCTACCGCCACTTCCCTGATATGGAAAGCTTGGGCCTTGCCTTGGTCGAGGAGGTCAGCAGTTCGTTCCGCGAGGCGATTCGCTTGGTCCGAAGCAATCAATTCGAACATCTTGGTGCGATCAGCGCTTCAGTACAGATTTTTGTCGATTATGTTGTGGCGCATCGGCAGTTATTCTTGTTCTTGGCGCGTGAGCAATATGGCGGTTCCACCGTCATACGGCAAGCCATCAAAGAGATTCAGCAGCGTTTCATCGTTGATTTGATCGACGACTTGAAACAGATGCCCAAGCAGCGTCACCTCAACGTAGCAGACTTGGATATCCTAGCCGATCTGATCGTAAAGACGGTATTTTCCACCCTGCCCGAATTGATCAACCCAGCCGATACTGAAGACAACAGTCAGGGGATTGCACAGGACAGGTTGGAATCCAAGCTGCGCTTTATCTTCATGGGAGCCAAATACTGGCGGGGTGTGCTGTGGGAGCCGGACATGGATGAGGATAATCCCCCCTCACCCAGCCAAGTCTAATACCGAAGCGTCTGTCTACGTTCTTTCGCCGGTAGCCCACCAAAGCCATTCCGGTGGAAGCCAAAAACCACCTTTGCTCAACGTTCGGGCAAAGGAATACGTTCCACCTCGCCAGGAACCGCAGGGAAACGCTCCTCCTTCCAACGCACCTTGGCAGCTTCTATCTTCTCTGTGGTACTCGCAACGAAATTCCACCATATGTAGCGCGGACCATCCAACGGGTCACCGCCCAGCACCAGTAACCGGGTGTCTTCCATTGCTTCCACCCATACCGCTTGGCCTGGCTTAAGTATCGCCAGTTGGCCGGCCTCAACGCGCTCGCCATCAATCTCGACAGCACCACGCGCTATGTATACGCCGCGTTCAGCATGGTCGGCAGGAATATCAAAGCGGGCGTTCCGCTCAAGCTCACCCGCAACATACAAGGTGTCAACATAGGTGTGGACCGGTGAAATATGGCCATAAGCACGCCCCAGGATCACTCGTAGTGTCAGGTCTGGCTGTTCAATCAACGGCAGGCTGCTAGCGGGGTGGTGCCAAAAACCCGGCTCAGCATCCTCATACGCCAAGGGCAAAGCAAACCATGTCTGTATGCCATGCACCTGCTGACCTGTCTGACGAGGCCTGGGAGGTGTCCTCTCCGAATGCACCACACCATGTCCTGCCGTCATCCAGTTCACATCGCCAGGGCGGATGATCTGTTCATTACCCAAACTATCGCGATGCAATATCTCGCCCTCGTACAGATAGGTCACCGTAGCCAAGCCAATATGCGGATGCGGACGTACATCGATACCTGTACCCGCCGCAAAGTCGGCTGGCCCCATATGGTCAAAGAAAATGAAAGGACCTACTGATTGCTTGGGCAAGCAGGGTAAAAGACGACGTACTGAAAAACCACCCAGATCACGTTCGTGTGGTTTTAATAGATGTTGAATGCTGGACATTGGAAAGGCCTAAGGGGTGAGGTCGATAAAAACTTCAGGTGATACAGTTACTGCCCATAAAAACCACAGGGCACCATGCATGGGTGATTCACCGTCGCATGGCGCCCTGCGTCAATTTATTGATTCAAGCGGATCTGATACTCAAGCACATTGCCCCAGATTGGCCGGTAATTGCAGTCTGTAGGCTGGAATTGCCAGGACAGGATGGAACGTGCCTGCCGGGTGACACCGGACATCGGCTGCGTCAAGTAAAGGTTTTGATTCGCAGCAGCGATAACAGCAAACTGCCAGGGAGGATTGACGTTGAATGCCTCATTGGCCAAGTGCACGCTATCCACGCCTACAGGCAGGAAAGTAGCGCCATTGCTCACGCAGTTGAGCACATATTCCCGACTGCCCGCTAAAGGCGCAGCGCCAAAGCCGCCTTTTTGTTTGATGCTGACCGGACAGGCGAACATCCGCCGTTGTGGGTCATAACCGCAGCAGGTCATCTGCTCATACCAAGTACTGCCTTGATATGACGTCTTGCCGCAAAAAGCGGCGGGGCTTACAACTGTGCCATCCTGCACTGCACAGGCAGGCTGATATTGCGCATAAACCGCCTTCTCAAAACGTTGGCGCTCTTCATCGTTCATCTTTTCCCACCCAGCCTGGGTGAACTGTCTGACAATGGCTTCCTTGACGTCATCCCCGCATGCCGGCGCTGCTTGAACTACACCACACAGCAAGCCAGCACTCAGTAATACAGCCAATCTTGTTCGCATACACATGATGGTTTCCTCCTGCAAGATGGATGTAGAGCCACAGTGGAAGCGGCCCCCCCGATCTGATAGGCGACTGGTGTCTGTGCAGGTTTCCGTAGCGCATAGGCCTTAGGCATCGCCCACCTGCCAAACAGCATCGCCAAGTCAAGGTTGTACCGCGTGAATTGAGAGAATCAATCCGCCCTAACGTGGCCGACCAAAGCACCAAAGATTGTGCCAAGCGCGCTCCAACAAGTTTGGTATGAAAGCGCCTGCCCACAGTGTTCGAAGCAGGCTAGGCATCTATGTGCCTTGAAACCCGGTCACGATCTGCAGTAATCAGCTGTCTGCCAAGGGAGGTGCAACATAACGAGCAGAAATGTACATACGTACAGGAAGCGCTCCAGCCGAACAGAATTGCCGCAAGATCGCGTAGGTCCTTATATGTCTTAGTCAGTGGCCTGGGTAGCCAACGCTTGTTTACACGGAAACGCGTCCTCACACGCTACGCCACTTGATCAGGGTTGATATAAGTGCTTGATAAGCGGATATTTAGCTGTCAACTATTACCAAGACCGTGGCTGACAGAGACTTTGAAGTGGTTTGATGCACCCCGCTGATAGCCACTCACGACAGATTCTGAACAGGTTCTTAGATTCGGCCTGCATGAAAGTCTTCCACTGCTCGCATCACTTCCTCCCGCGTGTTCATCACAAAGGGCCCCCACTGCGCAATCGATTCCCGCAATGGCTTACCGGCAATCAGTAACAACCGGACTGCACTACTACCCGCCGATATGCGCACCCGGTCGGCGTCAGGACGGTTTTCCAGAATTCCCATCTGCTTGGTATTCACTACTTGCATATTCTGGCCAACCAACGCTACGCCCTCGTACACATAGACAAAGCTATTGAAGTCATGGGGTAACGCCTGCTCGAACACAGTGCCGGCCGGTAAATGCACATCGAGATAAAGCGGTTCGGTATCCGGCTTTTGCACGGCCCCCTTCACACCATCAACCTCGCCCGCGATCACACGCACAGTCACCCCAGTATCGGTGGTAATGCTGGGTATTCCCGTTGCGGGTATATCACGGTAGCTTGGCGCCACCATCTTGTTCTTACCAGGCAGATTGACCCATAGCTGGAACCCTTGCATCAGTCCTTCCTCCTGTTCGGGCAATTCGCTATGCACCAGTCCGCGCCCAGTAGTCATCCACTGCACGCCGCCGGGGCCCAATAAGCCTTCGTTGCCTGCGCTGTCACGGTGGCGCATACGCCCAGCCAACATATAGGTCACAGTCTCAAAACCGCGATGCGGGTGATCAGGGAAGCCAGCCAAATAGTCATCCGGTTTATCTGAATGAAAGTAATCAAGCATCAGAAACGGGTCGAGCCGCTGCTGCAAGTCCTGCGTCAATACCCTTAGGAGTTTGACCCCAGCACCATCTGAAGTCAGCATGCCATTGACCAGACGTTCAATCTCACGTGGTGTTCTTCGCCATTGCGTCATGATGTTTCCTTCACTGTTCTTAGGCCTCAAGCCTTATCCAGTGCCTATTTTGTGCTTGTATGAAGGCTGGTGATAGCGAAGCATTTCATTCAATCCGTTCAGATTTACTGAACATAAAACCATATCGCTTACCTACCCACGAACCTATGCACTAAGGTCTGGCACAACCAGCATGTTAGAATCCAGCCTCAATGATGAATCTGCTCACACTCGATACCTCCACCGATTACCTCTCGCTAGCCCTGCACTACAAAGGCGAAACCCTGCTACGTGATTGGCACGCGCAGCAGAAGCATGCCGAAATGACGCTGCCACAGATTCAGCAATTACTGGCCGAGGCTGGCGCAAGTTTGCGGGACCTTGACGGCATCGCCCTATCGATCGGGCCGGGTTCCTTCACCGGCCTGCGCATCGGGTGTGGCATTGTGCAAGGATTGGCATTTGGCTTGGACATCCCCACACTGGGCGTCAATACCCTGGCTGCGCTGGCAGCTGATAGTGATGCGGACCACGTATTAAGCGTGCTGGATGCCCGCATGGGTGAGCTGTACCTTGCAGGCTACATCCGTAAAGGGAACGAATGGCAGGAGGTGTTGCCTACCCGAGTATGTGGTCCACAGGCATTGCCGGATTTACCAGACGCGGATTGGGTAGGCGTAGGAAGTGGATTTGCGGTGCTCGGTGATGCATTGCAGGCGCGTTATGCCGGCCAATTGCATGCTGTCGACGCAACCCGTTTCCCCCATGCCAGCGGCGTGCTCAAACTGGCACAACCCAAGTTTGAAGCTGGGCAGGCTGTACCCGCTCATCAACTTGAACTGCTTTATATTCGCGATAAGGTCGCACTTAAGACTAGCGAACGCACCAAAGCCTAAGTTGTTTTTCAAACAGGAATATCGGGAATCTCTTCCACACCAAACGAGTCAACCGCATCTGCGATGTTCAGGTCGATCCGGCTTCGCCGCTTGTAGCAATAGAATTCACGTACTGCCTCAAAACGCGAATAGCCGAGTGACTCAAAAGTAGGCTCGAGCTTTGCCATGACATCCCGCGCCAACTTGATGGCAGACTGTTTGTTGGGCGCGATGAACTCACGCCCATCCAATTCAAAGCCAGCATCCAGCATGGCCCGTTCTATAATCAGCCAGAACATTCGACATGTATCGTATGGCAAACCCAGGTAGTCCAGATTGACCACGAAGGCGATATCGGCGGATTGGTTAGTCATCGGATTGGCGCTGTGTTGATTGATCTTGAGTAAAATCCATCTTTTTCATAGTAGCTGCCATGCGAAAGTTTGCTGGCAAGCCCTGTTTTATTTCCGACGCTCATCTTGTGACAGAATCTCTACGCATCACCATTCGCCCTATCGCGGAATCGGACCTCGAAGCCATGGCTCGGCTGGAGGCAGACCTGCAGTCCTTTCCCTGGACGGCGCTTCAGTTCATCCAGTCTTATAGCGAAGGGCATCGCGGCATGGTTGCCATGGTGCAGGAAGAACTGGTTGGATTTGCAGTTACCCAATTGGTTTTGGACGAATTGTCGCTGCTGACGCTCGGTGTCCGGCGTGATTGGCAGCGGCGGGGTATTGCCCGACAACTGGTAGAGACCGTGACCGAACAGGCGCGCGAGGAAGGTGCCGCTGTGCTGATATTGGAAGTGCGCAAAAGCAATGCGCCCGCCCGTTCGCTTTACCGACGACTCGGGTTTGTCGAAACCGGTTTACGCAAAGGCTATTACCGCGCTGAAGAAGGCCGGGAAGATGCTGTATTGATGGCCTTGACGCTGGATGAAGGTGGAAGATGAACGAGCAATACGTTGAACTGGTCATGGAAGAGTTGGGCCTGCTACCACTATGGGTACGGCCCGAGCTGCTTACGGCTACACCCCATACCGTTACCGCTACACAAGAATCTACTGTATCGACAGCACAAGTAGAAACAGCGGCAGCCACTCCCTCAACAACGGTCATTGCCCCTCCTCCTGTACCCCTTATACCCACCGTTGCCCTCCCGCTTGCCGCCACGCCCATCGCATCCCCTGCGGTCCAACCACTACTCACACGTGACGAACGCGCACAGCGGATATCGACGTTGGATTGGGATACCTTACAGGAGGAAACGACCAGCTGTACCGCCTGTGGCTTGTGCAAGTCGCGCAATAAGGTCGTATTCGGTACCGGTCAGCCACAAAGCGACTGGTTGGTGGTTGGTGAAGCGCCCGGTGCAGAGGAAGATAGACAGGGTAAGCCTTTCGTTGGTCAAGCCGGTAAGCTGCTCGACAGCATGTTGGCCGCCGTCGACCGCTCACGGCAGGAGAATGTCTATATCCTCAATACGCTCAAGTGCCGGCCACCGCAAAACCGTAATCCACAGCCCGATGAAATGGCGCTTTGTGCGCCTATCCTGCATCGGCAAATCGAATTGATCCAACCCAAGGTGATTTTTGCGGTAGGCCGTTTTGCTGTGCAAGCGCTGTTGGGGCGCGAAGCCAGTATTGCCAGCTTGCGCGGCAAGTTGCATGAATACCGTGGTATCCCGGTTGTGGTCAGCTATCACCCAGCCTATCTGCTGCGTAATCTGCCTGATAAGATCAAGGCTTGGCAGGATCTGCTGCTGGCCAGAAACGTGCTGGCTGCTCACGACACAACCGCTGAGCCATAACTGAAACACCTCTAACTAATAAGATTGCAAACAGACTCTTATGTAGCACTTGGCCTGGGGAATAAGGTAGGCGAGAATACGAACGTTCTCCAAACTATTGACTCTCCCCCATGGCTACCCATGCCGATACTGTCCGTAAAATCATCCATATCGATTGCGATTGCTTCTACGCATCGGTCGAGATGCGTGATAACCCCAGTCTGAGCAATCAGCCTGTTGCTGTCGGTAGTCGGCCGGAAGTCCGTGGTGTCATCGCTACCTGCAACTACCTGGCGCGCGAATTCGGTGTACGTTCGGCCATGGCCTCCAGCCTGGCGCTCAAGCGCTGTCCTAACCTCGTATTGCTGCCTACCCGGTTTGAGGCCTACCGCGCTGCGTCACGCCAGATCCACACCATTTACGCCGATTACACCAGCTTGATCGAACCGCTCTCGCTTGATGAAGCCTATCTGGACGTCAGCAATTCCCCCTTGCATCAAGGCAGTGCAAGCCGTATTGCCGCTGAGATCCGTAATCGTATCCGTACCGAGGTCGGTATTACCGCATCCGCCGGCATTGCCGCGAATAAATTCATCGCCTTCTGAGGAGTGGCGCTACTTCTTACCAATGCCTTATCAAATAATCAATCTAACATACGAAACTTGCGTATGTAATAATCCAATAAATGTTAGCTTTCTAGAAATTTCCTACTGGATATGCACAGTATCTATGCTAGTTAATACGCAGACAGCACATAGATGACAAAAGCCAAAGACGTAGTTCAAGAAACCCTTCGACGCGTAGCTCATTTAGATATGGATGCGTTTTACGCATCTGTTGAACTACTACGCTATCCTCAGTTACGTGGCTTACCCGTAGTAGTTGGAGGACAGTCAACCCCCCATCCAGAGCAGGATAAAGCGGGTAACCTCATCTATTCGAAACTTAAGCATTACGTAGGGCGAGGTGTGGTGACAACATCAACCTATGAAGCACGAGCCCAAGGTGTTGTCTCCGCAATGGGAATGATGAGAGCAGCGAAATTAGCACCTGATGCGATTATTCTACCAGCAGACTTTGATGCATACCGGCACTATTCGGCATTATTCAAACAAGCCGTAAAAACCATTACGCCAGAAATAGAAAATCGTAGCATTGATGAAGTATATATAGACCTTAGCTCCAACCCAGACGAGTCTCATTTAATTGCTATGAGGCTCAAAGAAATGATTTTTAAAACAACGGGACTAACCTGCTCTGTAGGAATAGCTCCGAATAAGCTATTGGCAAAACTTTGCTCGGAGCTAAACAAGCCAGATGGCATCACTGTAATAACAGACTCAGACATAAAAAGCAGGATCTGGCCATTAGGCGTGGGCAAAATAAATGGTATTGGACCCAAAGCGGTGGGGAAACTTAACTCTCTCGGAATTGTAACCATCGGGGATTTAGCGTGTTTTGACCTTATCAAACTTCAGAATAGGTTTGGTCGAGTCTACGGCTTATGGTTACATCAGTCTGCAAACGGTTGGGATGATCGCCCAGTCGTTACACACAGTAAGCCAAAATCAGTTAGCCGAGAAACCACATTTGAGTTTGATCTCGACGTTAAGATAGATCGCATAAAATTGACAGATTATTTTTCTCGATTATGCGAGCAACTCTCAGAAGATCTCAAGCGAAAGAGCTGTGTTTGCTATACCATTGGTATAAAATTAAGATTTGCTGATTTCCATACTCTAACTAGGGATATAACATTATCGCAGCCAATCAGTAATCCTAAGGACATAATTCAAGCAGCAAGAGAATGTCTACGCAAAGTATCTTTTCATAATAGGATTAGACTACTCGGAATAAAAGCCACGGGATTATTACAGAGAGATAGTGCTACAAGAGTTCAGCAAGGCGTTTTATTCGACTAGTTAGTCGAGTAGCCCGAGGGAGACTCACCTACAGGCCCTCATGCAACCGGACATGATCTCTCGTTCATCCCGTTCCTATCGTCCAGCCATCCTGGCACAGACAAAGTGCCCAAATGGCCAAGGCTACTCGCAACAATACACTTCATTTTTGAGGCACTCTTACCCAGGCAAACGGCGGCCGGACTTTATTGCTACCGGCCGCACGAAACATCAGCCCAAACCAAAGTGGGCTTAGGAAACCAGGTGCCACTAGCTATTAGCGTTCTTGTAGACGATTCGGTCCGCTTTGCCGTCATGATTCACATCACCCAAGAGCGGTAAGTAACCTGGTCCGCCCCACTTTTGACCATTCCAACTGCACGTGCCACCGCCGGTCAGCATGCAGCTCCATTCACCATCGGATTGACGATAGAGTACACGGTCTGCTTTGCCATCACCGTTGACATCAGTAAGCATTGCCGTGTAGCCCGGCCCACCCCAATACTGGCCGTCCCAATTGCATAAAGCGCTGCTATTTACCTTACATCCCCACCATCCTGTAGAAGCCCAATATAATACGCGGTCCGCTATCTGATCACCGTTCACGTCCCCCAGTAATGGGGTATATTCAATTCCACCCCATTTCTGGCTGTCCCAGTTGCACGATGCTCCATTGCGAAGCCGGCATCCCCATGTACCATCGGTGGCGCGATATAAGACCCGGTCTGAGATACTATCCCCGTCCACATCCGCCATAAATGGACGAAACTCAATACCGCCCCACTTTGTTGCATCCCATTCGCACGCGTTACCATCTGTGATGCGGCAACCCCAATTACCAGCCGGCGTCAAAATTGCGTTAGCAGCCTGACGGCCGGTTCGATCTATTGCTGTGCCCACGTTGTCGGCATAAACCAATACTGACGAAGTCAAGCCGATGGTGACTGCTAGATACCTTGGAAACCGTTTAAACATTTTTCCTACCCCGGTAATCCCCCCGGAAAATAGGGGTGTGCAGAAGTAGAATTTTCTCGGATAGAGGGAGTTCTACAAAATGAAGAAATCGAGATTTTCGGACAGCCAAATCATCACCGTGCTTAAGGAGGCAGAGGCT
>NZ_JBQXDJ010000027.1:0-51288 GCF_052601015.1 Chitinimonas violaceus
TATATCGGTATCGCCGACTCTCCAAGGACTATGAATGCCTCACCCTATCCAGCGAAACATTTATTCATATCGCCATGATCAATTTGATGCTCAACAGATTGGAAAAATAACTTTTAAAACACGCTATTAGTGGTGTCGGTATCTTCTATGCAGATGCCTAGCATCTTGGGGGCAAGGCGATGAATACAGACTTCAAATGACGGCACTTCGAAGGAGAAATCATTCTCTGGGCCGTCCGCTGGTATTGCCGTTACGGGATCAGCTAGCGCGAACGCCAGGACATGCTGGCTGAACGCGGTGTCCATGTTGATCACACAACCCTTCTATCGCTGGGTCTAGCGTTACGCATCTGAGATCGAGAAACGGTTGCGCTGGTCTTTGCGGTTGGCATTCGTGGCGCGTGTAATATCAGGGAGATGCGGTCAACGCATAGGGCTTCAGAATATTAGCGACTTCACCTGATTGCTTCATTTCTTCCAACGTCTTAAAGAAGCGAGTGAGCGTCTCCGAATCGACGCTTTTCTTAGAGAAGAGATTGGAGAGCTGCAGAACATCGGTCGTCAGGATGGGCTCGACTTCGATACCGAGTTTCTTGGCTTCAAACTCTAACGTTGAAATCACTCCAAAAATTGCACCCTTCTCGCCATAACGCCCTGCTGCCAACTTCTTCAGTGTTGTAACGATGTCTGTTTCTTCGTCAATCGTCAATTTTTCGATAGCGGAGGTATGGTTCTGAACCATCTTCAAGGAAGTTGATCCTCGCACTACACCAATTTCGTAACCGCTAAGATTGGAGAGGTTGGTCATCTTAGTGGCCCCTTTCAATCTTAAGTACCCAAATTGCACAGTGATCAATGCAGGACTTAACACTGAAAAAGCCTCCCTATCCTTATTTGGCGCAAGGGCAAGGAATCCATCAATATGTCCAAGCTCTAGTTCCCGCATGCCGCGAACCACAGGCGCCATGTTAAACCTGCACTTGATATTTTGCTTTTGGCATGCAGCGACCATAATATCGTACATGCCTCCCCTCACGACGTTGTTCTCCTCCCAAGTGATAGGAGGCAACTCCTGCCACATGAAGAACAAGTCCTTGGCGGATACGGAAACACTAAAAAATGTCAGAATAATGAGTAAAACACGCACTCTGGGCTCCTCCTTCGGTTCCATTAATAAAGGGTATGCCGCTTTCAGATGCACGTCGACTTTGCACATTGACGCAGTTTTGGCGCGCTGTTTTGAAGCGAAATAACCAGACCGACTGACGCCCAATAACCGGCATGCCTGCATGATGGACGCCTTCTGTTGCCACTGATCAACCAAGGCGTAAGTCATTTTAGTTCGTGGGCAAAGAAGGCCGATGCTTTTTTTTAACAGGGCATTATCCGATTTGAGCTGAGAAACCTCCGCCTCTAGCTGGCGAATGCGTTGCTGTTCAGCAGTCAGTAGTTGGCCAATGCCGGCGCCATTTGGGAATCGCAGCATAAATTAGTCCAAGTTTTCTGCCGCCCCCACGTTTTGAATGCGGCAAAATCCTGCGCTTTGTCCAGCCATGGTGAGCCAATGTAACACCCCCGACAAAACAGAGATTATGCGTTTCGGAGTCGTCAGCCCTCGCGCCGCACCTCCGGTCGAAGCCGGCATTTTACCGCGGCCAGTCGGCGACCTGTCGTGGGTTCGTGGAAGCGGTGCTGTGGGTTCTCCGAGTCGGTGGGCAATGGCGCTCACCCCCGGGAGATCGGGGCAACTGAAACAGTGTTTTCAAGCGATCGAGCTTGCCAGGCTGTGACCTCCGCCATGACCTCATCGGTAACCGAACTGATGAACGCCGGCGAGACTTCCGTGCCATATTGCTCGCGCAGGAAGCCTTGAATGTCACGTACGGTTATACCTCGGGCATACATGGCGACAATCTTATCGTCGAAGCCAGTAAAACGGCGTTCATGCTTGGGAATCAGCCGCGGTTCAAAACTGCTGTCGCGATCGCGAGGGATTTCGATTCGGATTGGACCATCCTCAGTCAGGATATGCCCAGAACAAGAAATTACTGACAGGCGCCTTCGCTTGGCTATATCGGTATCGCCGACTTTCCAAGGACTATGAATGCCTCACCCAATCCAGCGAAACATTCATTCAAATCGCCATGATCAATTTGATGCTCAACAGACTGGGATAGCAACTTTTAAAACACGCTCTAAGGGCGCTGACGATGAAGTGGAAATACGCAGGGAACTGGCAGAAACTAAGTTGGCCTTGGAAAAATCAGAGCAGCAACGCCAAGAGCTTTCAACCGCGATGGCCGCTTTGCAATTGCCATCCCAGGCCAGGCTGTCGTGGTGACCAACAAGATCAGCCATGCGAGACGAAAAGCAGAACGAGCAGCTCGTCGCAAAGGCAAGCGGGTAAGTGTTTATCGGCTTGTTCTGGCGGGGATAGCGGCACCTAGTGCACGCTGGCATGACACTCAAAGCGTCTTACTATAAGGAATCATTCGGAACGCAATAGACACCAAGGTCCACAAGATACCTAGGGCAATTTCTTGTCGGGGCATTTGTCGGGGCATTTTGGCGTTATGTGTCAAAAAAACAAAAAAGGCTTACAGCAAAAATACCGTAAGCCTTTGATGTTTTTGGTCGGAGCGAGAGGATTCGAACCTCCGACCCCTTGCACCCCATGCAAGTGCGCTACCAGGCTGCGCCACGCTCCGACTCGAAGGAGGCCGGATTATACCCGACTTTCCCCACCTGACAAGTGATTGTTAACTCGCCAGAAAGTCTCTTAACGCCTCCAACTCTTGCCGTATAACAACAAAGCTCGGCAACCCACGACCATCCGCCATCAATTCAGCAGGGGCCGTGTGTCCATGCTCCACAGCATCGAGCGCATGATGCTCAAGGCGATTACGCGCTCCACTAATCGTGAAGCCTTCGTCATACAACAGAGTACGGATACGCCGCACCAACAGCACCTCGTGGTGCTGGTAGTAACGGCGGTTGCCACGCCGTTTCACTGGCCGCAACTGGGTAAATTCCTGCTCCCAGTAACGCAATACGTGAGGCTTGACGCCACACAGTTCACTTACCTCACCAATAGTGAAGTAGCGCTTGGCTGGGATGGGTGGCAGCTCAGGCCTCGGCAACGAGCTTTCCATCTGCATAATTGTCTTCCACCATGCCCTTCAGTTTTTGGCTGGCGTGGAAAGTCACCACGCGACGAGCTGAAATCGGGATCTCTTCACCGGTTTTAGGGTTGCGGCCAGGACGTTGCGGTTTGTCACGCAACTGGAAGTTGCCGAAACCAGAAAGCTTGACGCTCTCTCCGGCTTCCAAAGATTGGCGGATTTCCTCGAAGAAGGCTTCCACCATGTCCTTCGCTTCGCGTTTATTGAGACCGACCTTGTCGAATAACAAGTCGGCCAGTTCAGCTTTGGTCAGTGTCATAAGTCGGTATTCTTGGTGCAGATTTTTGTCGCGGAATATGCCTAGTTACGCAGCTGGGCATCGTGGCGTTGTTGCAGCGCAGCGACAAGCTGGGAGACTGCCAGATCAATCTCGGCGTCCGAAAGCGTTTTCTGAGTATCTTGTAATATCACCTTGAATGCAAGGCTCTTTTTCCCTTCAGGCACCCCTTTACCACGGTAAACATCGAAACCTTCAATTGTCGTAATGAAAGGAGATTTAGCGGTCTCCATCGCATTCAACACATCTTGATATTGCACGGCATCATCGACAACAAAAGCAAGATCACGCCGAACAGGCTGGAACTTGGAAACAGGCTTGGCGGCAATCAAATCACGCTCACACAGCACCGCCACATCCATCTCAAACAAGACTGGTGCGGCAGGCAAGTCGTAATCCTGCACCCACTTCGGATGCAACTCACCAAGCACCCCGATTACCTGATCACCCAAAACAACCTGCGCACAACGTCCAGGGTGGAATGCCGGATGCTCTGCTTTCTCGAAACGGGCTTGGCGTGGTGCAAGCAGTGCTTCCACATCCGCTTTCACATCGTAGAAATCGACTTTGGCCGCACCATTGCCCCACTGCTCATGCAGGCGAGCACCATAGGCCAAACCGGCAAGCTTCTCCGGCTGCTGGTCAGCCTCTACACCGTGGAATACACGCGCCAACTCGAAAAGGCGCACGCGCTCCTGCTTCCGATTCAGATTTGCAACCAGCGCGCTAACCAAACCACCAATCAGGGTAGAACGCATAACGCTCATCTGGCTGGCAATCGGGTTCAGCAACTTGACCGGTGCATTGTTGGCGGCAAAGTCTGCTTCCCATTTGGCTTCAACGAAGGCGTAACTGACTATCTCCTGATAGTCCCGCGCTACCAACGCCTGCTTCACCATCATGGCAGGGCGCAACTTGCCATCCTGCTTAAGCATCGACTGCGCCGACAACGGTGATCTGGTTGGCACGTTATCGTAGCCATAAAGGCGCGCCACTTCTTCAATCAGATCCTCTTCGATATTAATATCAAAGCGGTAACTTGGCGGCACCACACGTAGCAAGTCGCCATTACGCGTTACCTGCAGACCCAGCTTCTCCAACATCGCGACAATCTCGTCTGCACCCAACTGAATACCCAGCAGACGCGCCACCCGTGCTACGCGTAAATCAACTGGCGCACGGTCCGGCAATGAGGCCAATGTTTCAGTAACTGGGCCAGCCTTACCGCCACAAATGGCCAATACCAGTTCAGTAGCTCGTTCCAAGGCTTGGCGGCAGTTACCGAAGTCTACGCCGCGCTCATAACGGTAACTGGAGTCAGAACTAAAGCCCAGGCGACGTGGTTTGCCACTGATCACGCTTGGCGCAAAGAAAGCAGACTCAAGGAAGACATCACTTGTTTGGCCTACCTGAACCGAAGTCGGCATGCCACCCATGATGCCAGCCAACGCAACAGGACCGCTGGCGTCCGCAATCACCAGCATGTCAGCCTCCAGCGGCAGTTGCTTACCGTTGAGTAGCTCCAACTGCTCCCCAGACTTGGCCATGCGCACTTCAATGCTGCCTTGCAGTTTGGCATCATCAAATGCGTGCATAGGCTGGCCCAGTTCCATCAGGACATAATTGGTGATATCCACCAAGGCTGATATCGAACGGACACCGCTACGCTCCAGACGACGCTTCATCCAAGCTGGTGTTGCCGCAGCGGCATTGACGCCATGAATTGCACGGCCTACATACCGCGGGCAAGCGCTCCCGGCATCCAGCTTCACAATACGCCGGGCTTCAATCTGCGTTGCCGCGGGGACAATAGAGATTGGTTTAAGAGGGCTCCCTGTCAATGCGGCCACTTCACGGGCAATACCGGTCACGCTTAAGCAGTCCGCACGATTCGGCGTCAACTTTAGGGTGAGGATACGATCATCCAGCTGATAGTAATCGCGGAAACTGGTGCCAACTGGTGCATCGTGCGGTAGCAGCAGCAGACCGTCGCTATCTTCGTTAACGCCGAGCTCACGGGCCGAACAAAGCATGCCAAAGCTTTCAACACCACGCAGCTTTGCTTCTTTGATCTTGAAGTCACCCGGTAAATTGGCGCCCACCAGCGCACAAGGCACCTTCACACCGGGCGCCACATTGGGTGCACCGCAGACGATTTGCAATGGCTCCCCACCCAGGCCTGCATCAACCTTGCAGACATTCAGCTTTTCGGCGTTTTCGTGCTTACGCACTTCCAATACCTGTGCCACGACAACCTGATCGAAAGCAGGCGCAGCAGGGTCGTTCTCTTCCACTTCCAAACCAGCCATAGTCAACAACTCGGCCAGCTGAGCATTATCCAAGGCTGGGTTCACCAGCTCGCGTAGCCAGGATTCTGAAAACTTCATGGCTTGATTCCTTGTATTTTCAAGTGCCCAAGGCACCCGACTGTTGCTTCAAGCATTAAGCAGGGCAACTTACCCAGCTCTCGGTTCAACACGGTTGCTTTAATGGAATTGACTCAGAAACGCCTGATCATTCTCAAAAAACAGCCGCAGATCGTTCACGCCGTAATACAGCATGGCGAAACGGTCCAGACCGAAACCAAATGCGAAACCGGTATAGATTTCAGGATCGATGCCTACATTGCGCAGTACATTCGGGTGCACCATGCCACAACCGCCAATCTCCAACCAACCGCGCTCACCTAGCACATCCACTTCCGCCGATGGCTCGGTAAACGGGAAGAATGAGGGGCGGAAACGCACTTGCAGATCGTCACGCTCAAAGAAGTTACGCAACCAATCGGTAACCGTTGCCTTCAAGTCAGCAAAGCTCACCCCTTCCTCAACCCATAATCCCTCCATCTGGTGGAACATCGGCGAATGGGTTGCATCGGAATCAACACGATAGACACGACCTGGCGCAACAATCTTGATAGGCGGCTTATGGCTTTGCATATACCGCACCTGGATAGGGCTGGTATGCGTGCGCAGGACCAATGTTTCATCGGTCTGACCGGCGACATAGAAGGTGTCCTGCATAGCGCGGGCAGGATGATCCTTGGGAATATTCAGCGCCTCGAAGTTGTGCCAGTCCCCTTCGATTTCCGGCCCATCCGCCACCTCAAACCCAATAGACTGGAACAATGCGACGATGCGCTCTTTAACCAGCGTAACGGGATGCAAACCTCCAGAACCATTCCCTCGCCCGGGCAACGTAACATCCAGTGCCTCTGCAGCCAGCTGCTGATTTAGCTTTTCGGTTGCCAGCGCATCACGCCTGCCATTTAGTGCAACCTCAAATGCCTGTTTGGCCTGATTGATGATCGCCCCCTGGCTGCGCTTCTCTTCTGGAGGCAGTGCACCCAACTGCTTGAGCAGCTCAGTCAATGCACCGGACTTACCCAGGTAGCGCGCTTTAACGTTTTCAAGCTCGACCGGGTCCGCCGTAGCAGCAAGAGCCAACAGGCCCTCGTCGAGAAGGATTTGAACATTGCTCATCGTGCATCGCTCCTAATAACGCTGGCAATACGGTCTTATCTAACCGGGCTTAGTTTTACCGTGTATTCAATACTGAAGGAGTTGGTCCTGCTTAAGGCCTCATGCACCAACGTACATAACCGGCACAAATCCTCACTACAGATACATCTGAGACTTAACAAAGAACCCAACCAAAACCGCATTGCCAGCACCCCGTTTACACAGGCACAGACTGGACAAAAAAAGGGAGGCTTACGCCTCCCTTTTTCAACTTCCTAAAGCTCAGGCTGCGAGGCTAGCCTTAGCTTGCGCAACAATTTGCGCAAACGCAGCTTTATCAAACACAGCCAGATCGGCCAGCACCTTACGATCGACATTGATCGAAGCACGCTTGAGACCGTTCATGAACTTGCTGTAGCTCAGACCCAACTCACGCGCAGCGGCGTTGATACGAGCGATCCACAGTTGACGGAACTGACGCTTCCGCTGACGACGGTCACGGTAGGCGTATTGACCGGCCTTCATCACCGCCTGTTTGGCGATGCGATAGACGTTTTTACGACGACCGCGATAGCCCTTAGCAAGAGCGAGAACTTTCTTATGACGAGCGCGGGCTGTTACACCACGTTTGACGCGAGGCATGGACTATTCCTTTCCGAGAAGATTAAGCGTACGGCAACATCGCGCGAACGGAGGCCATATTGGTCGGGTGGACCATGGTCGTACCGCGCAGCTGACGCTTGTTCTTGGTGGTCTTCTTGGTCAGGATATGGCGCTTGAACGCCTTGGAGCGCTTAACGCCACCATTACCCAACACCTTGAGGCGTTTCTTAGCACTCGATTTGGTTTTCATCTTCGGCATGACGTACTCCGTTTAGCCTAGTTATATCCGGCGGAGGGTGGTGGATAACTCCACACTTAATGCCCAACACCACGTTTTTTAAGACAAGTGTGACACCATTTGCACAGTGCCGAGGCTTGTCATCACCTCATATAACTTGATGCTCAGGCCTTTCGCTTCGGAGCCAGCATCATCACCATCTGACGGCCTTCCAGCTTAGGAAACTGCTCAACCACAGCCAATTCGCCGAGGTCAGTCTCCACCCGCTTGAGCTGGGCCATACCGATTTCCTGGTGGGCCATCTCGCGGCCACGAAAGCGTAAGGTCAGTTTGACTTTATCGCCTTCTTCCAAGAATCGGGTCACATTGCGCAATTTAACCTGGAAATCATTCTCGTCGGTACCCGGACGAAACTTCACTTCCTTGATTTGCACCTGCTTGATCTTCAGCTTTTGTTCGTGCCGCTTCTTGCTCTCACGGTACTTGAACTTACCGTAATCCATAAGGCGACATACAGGCGGTACAGCATTCGGTGCAATCTCTACCAGATCGACTTCACGCTCTTCAGCCATACGCATGGCTTCGGCCAAGCTGACAATCCCTAATTGCTCGCCGTCGTCACCAGACAGACGGACTTCGCGGGCGGTGATTTCACCATTGATCCGCGGCTCTTTATCCTGAGCGATAGCTATTACTCCCAAGTAAAAAACGAAAACCGCGCGTCCCGGTAACAACAGCCCTGCTGATTACAGGGCTATCGGGCTTAGACCTTGATGGACTCTGCGTTCCAACGCTGCATCAGCGTTTCCAACGACATCTGTCCTAGATCTTCGCCACCGCGGGATCGCACGGCAACCAAGTTTGCATCCTTCTCCTTATCGCCGATAACGAGTTGATAAGGAACCTTCCGCAAGCTATGTTCGCGTATTTTAAAACCTATTTTGTCACTTCTCAAGTCCGACTCGACCCTAAAGCCTGCCTGCTTGAGTCGAACCACCACATTCGACGCATAGTCTGCCTGATGTTCACTGATACTCATCACCACCGCCTGAGTAGGCGCAAGCCAGAATGGGAAAGCACCGGCATGGTTTTCGATAAGAATACCCAGGAAACGTTCGAGTGACCCTAAAACTGCTCGGTGCAACATTGCTGGCCGCTTACGCGCACTCTCTTCCGAGCTGACGTATTCTGCGCCAAGGCGCTCCGGCAACACAAAATCGAGCTGAAGCGTACCACATTGCCACGAACGGCCGAGCGCATCCTTGATATGGTACTCAACCTTGGGACCATAGAATGCGCCCTCGCCTGGCAACTCTTCCCACTCAATACCGCAGGCACGCAAGGCCTCTCGCAAACCGTTTTCAGCCCTATCCCACGTTTCGTCCGAACCCGCACGCTTCTCAGGGCGCAAGCTCAGCTTGACCGCCACTTTCTCAAAACCAAAGTCCTCATATACCGACATGGCCAGTTCATTGAAGGCTTTCGATTCCGAAACAATTTGATCCTCTGTGCAGAAGATATGCGCATCGTCCTGCACGAACCCACGAACCCTCATAATGCCGTGCAGCGCACCCGAAGGCTCATTGCGGTGGCACGCACCAAACTCCGCAAGCCGCATAGGCAGGTCACGATAGGAACGCAGGCTACTGTTGAATACCTGTACATGGCCAGGACAATTCATCGGCTTGACAGCGTAGTCACGCTTTTCCGACTCTGTCGTGAACATATTCTCGCGGTAATTCTCCCAATGCCCGGACTTCTCCCACAGAACCCGGTCCATCACCATCGGCGTACGGATCTCCTGATACCCTGCATGCGCCAAACGCTTACGCATGTATTGCTCAACCGACTGCCACAGACTCCAGCCCTTAGGGTGCCAAAACACCATACCTGGCGCTTCATCCTGCAAATGGAACAGATCGAGTTGCTTACCCAACTTCCGATGATCGCGCTTCTCGGCCTCTTCCAACATATGCAGGTATTGGTCGAGATCCTCCTTCTTCGCCCAAGCCGTACCGTAGATACGCTGCAGCATTTCGTTACGGCTATCACCACGCCAATAGGCACCCGCCAACTTCATCAGCTTGAATACTTTCAGCTTACCCGTAGACGGCACATGGGGACCGCGGCACAGGTCCGTAAACTCCCCCTCACGATAAAGCGACAGCGCTTGGTCAGCCGGAATGCTTTCGATAATCTCAGCCTTGTACTGCTCACCAATGCTCTTGAAGTAAGCAACCGCCTCATCACGGCTCAATTCATAACGCTCGACCGGTATATCGCGCTTAGCCAGTTCCGCCATCTTCTTCTCGATCGCAATCAAGTCTTCCGGCGTAAATGGGCGCTTATAGCTGAAGTCGTAATAAAAGCCGTTTTCGATCACAGGACCAATCGTCACCTGCGCATCCGGAAACAGTTCTTTGACCGCATAGGCCAACAGGTGCGCCGTAGAGTGACGAATCACCTCCAGACCATCCGCATCCTTGTCAGTCACGATAGCCAGCTGTACATCACGATCAATCAGATAGGAGGTATCGACCAACTTGCCATCCACCTTGCCAGCCAAAGCGGCACGAGCAAGACCAGCACCTATGCTGGCAGCTACGTCAGCGACGCGCAGGGGTTGATCGAAACTACGTTGAGATCCGTCGGGAAGCGTGATGATGGGCATTTCAGTTCCACCTTTGCGATTGGTAATGCATTACGGCCAGGGCCGCGTATCAGGCAAATATCTGCCTATTGTGTCCTTAGAACATCTTGAACAGGTCCTTAGAACCCATTCACATCCTGCTGTGCGGCTGTGACCAGGTTCTTGCTGTGCCGACAGCACAGCCAGTTAACCAAAGTCATCCAACAACTTGCCACGCACGCGATGGCAATGGACGAAAAAAAAGTGCGACCTAAGTCGCACTTTTTTTGAATAAACGAACTTCCGAAAGCCGACTCAGCCCAGATTGAGAGTGCCGGTAGTGGTAGTTCGGAAGGACATCTTCGTTTACTCCTATGTTGGTAGGCGCGATTGGACTCGAACCAACGACCCCCACCATGTCAAGGTGGTGCTCTAACCAGCTGAGCTACGCGCCTGAAGAGCTGCGCATTCTATGGACTTAAGCCAAAATTGACAAGCCCAAAATACAAAATATTTCACATACCTCGCTTGCGCCAAAAATAGCGAAGTACAAAACCAGGGTACGCAGCAACAACAAACAATGCAAATGTTGTCACGTAAAACTGCCACCGCTGGGTATGTACAGGCCCCATGCGGCATTCCAGCCAAAGCCCCAGACCACCCAGCAATACGTAGAGAACGATCAGCTCCAACAACCGCCAACCGAAGGCTTTGACTTTACCGTCCTTGGGCGGCCAAATAAACATGGCACGCTCAACCATAAACGGCAAATTGGCGGCCAAAGCCGCCAATCCGATGAATGCATATAACGCAGGGCTCACGGCATGCCCAGGCTGTGGCGAATTGACTCAACACAAAGCTGCAACAAGCTGTTAGGCATCAGGCCCAATACAAGCACAGCCAAACAGTTGACGGACAACAACACCTGCATATCCGGCTTCACAACAATTGGGCTGTTATCCACCGGGTCATCCATAAACATCAACTTCACCACACGCAGGTAGTAGAAAGCACCGATCAGTGAGAAGAGAACCGCCACCACTGCAAGCCATACCAAGCCCAAATCCACAATCGCCTGGATCACTGCCAGCTTGGCAAAGAAGCCCACAAAGACCGGAATACCCGCCATGGAGAACATCACCAACAGGAACATCCAGGCGAACCACGGACTACGTTGCGCCAACCCTTTAAGATCAGCAAGGCGCTCTGCCTCAAAGCCAGCACGCGACAACAACAACACCACACCAAAACCGGCGACAGCCATGATGGCGTAGACGATGGCATAGAACATCCCTGCCGCGTAACCCTGCGTCGTACCCGCCAGAATACCCAGCAACATGAAGCCCATATGCGAAATAGTCGAATAAGCCAGCATGCGCTTCAGATTGGTCTGTGCAATAGCAACCAGATTACCAACCCCGATAGACAGTACAGACAATACGACCAGCATACCCTGCCAGTCAGCAATCAACCCCGGCAAGGCTTGAACCAGGAGGCGCATCACAAAAGCAAAGGCAGCAAGCTTCGGTGCAGAACCGATCAACAAGGTCACTGCGGTAGGAGAACCCTGGTATACGTCCGGCACCCACATGTGAAACGGCACGTTACCCAGCTTGAAACCAATACCAGTAACGATGAAGACCAGTCCAAACACCAGCAAGGTACGGCTGGCCGTACCATTGGCAACCTTGGCAGCAATAGCATGAATATCAAGGCTACCCGTCGCGCCATAGATCATCGACATACCATACAGCAACATGCCCGAAGCCAGCGCGCCCAGCACAAAATACTTCATGGCTGCTTCTGTAGCTGGCTTAGAATCACGCGGCAGCGCAACCAAGGCGTACAGAGACAGCGATAACAGCTCCAAACCCACATAGAGTGTCAACAGGTTGGTTGCCGACGCCATCACCATCATGCCCAACAAGGCAAACAAGGACAGTGTAAACAGCTCTCCACGGTACATCTGCCTGTCTGCAGCGTAGGCTCGGCTATAGGCCAGCATCAGTCCGACAGCGGCGTACATGCCCAGCTTGAGCACATCCGACATCGCATCGGCGACGAACATGCCGGAAAAAGCCGTGCGAGAAGTCCAGGAGAATCCCTGCAACGTCAGCACTGCGCTACCCAAAAGCGCAAGCATCGACAATGCGTAAGTGAAATCGCGCTGATCATCCTTGATGAACAGATCGATCAGAAGCACGGCTGAGACCGCACACAACAGCCAGATTTCCGGCAGGGCGGTGACCAGATTCAAACTAGCGAGCGTCATTCTTGTTTAATCCCGGTTCGTCTCAAGGCAACTTGGATTGCTTAACTTGCATGATCAGCGTATCGACGCTGGCGTGCATCTTTTCGGTAAACGCCTGCGGATAAAGACCCATACCCAACACCGTAATGGCCAACACAGCCAGCACAGCAAATTCGCGCAGATTCACGTCTTTCAGTTCAGCAACATGCTCATTGGCCACGTCACCAAAAATCACCCGCTTGTACATCCACAAGGTATAGGCAGCACCGAAAATAAGCGTGGTCGCTGCAGCAAAGGCGTACCAGAAGTTGACCTTCACCGCGCCGATGATGACCATGAACTCACCGACAAAGCCGGAAGTAGCCGGCAAACCGGAGTTGGCCATGGCAAACAGTAGGAAAAACGCAGCAAACTTCGGCATGGTATTGGCTACACCACCGTAGTCGGCAATCTTGCGGCTGTGTACACGGTCGTACATGACACCAATACAGAAGAACATCGCGGCGGATACAAAACCGTGGGAAATCATCTGCACCAGCGCGCCTTCGACACCGTAGGTAGTCGGCGCACCATCAGTGAACATGTAGAAACCCAGCGTGACGAATCCCATGTGCGAAATGGACGAATAAGCCACCAGCTTCTTCATGTCCGACTGCACAAGTGCCACCAAGCCGATGTACACGACGGCAACCAAGGACAGCGCGATGATGATCCAACCCCATTCGCGCGCAGCATCCGGCGCAATCGGCAATGCGAAACGCAGGAAACCATAAGCACCCAGCTTCAGCGTGATCGCGGCCAACACCATCGAGCCGCCTGTTGGCGCTTCAACGTGGGCATCTGGCAACCAGGTATGCACAGGGAACATCGGCACCTTCACCGCAAACGCGAAGAAGAAGGCGATCATCATGAAACCCTGCGCGGTCAGCGGTAACAGGACACGCTGGAACTCGGCGATTTCAAAGGTCTTGCCGGCATGGAAGTAGAGGTAGATGAACGTGACCAACAGCAACAAGGAACCCATCAGCGTGTACAGGAACAGCTTGATCGCCGCATAGACACGATTCTGGCCGCCCCAAACCCCTACGATCAGGTACAACGGCACCAGCATCGCCTCAAAGAATACGTAGAACAGCATCGCATCCATCGCAGCAAAAGCACCATTGATCAAACCGGACATGATCAGGAACGCTGCCAGATATTGGGCAACCCGCTTCTGGATCACTTCCCAACCCGCCACGACGACCAATAAAGTAGTGAATGCGTTCAGGATGACGAAGAACATCGACAGGCCATCAACACCGAGGTGGTAGTTGATGTTGAATGCCGGAATCCACGGCATCTTTTCCACGAACTGCATGCCACCATGCAGAAGCTCAAATTCAGTATAGAGCGGAAGAGTGACGAGGAAGCCTAACAAGGCGCCTACCAAGGCAATCCCGCGCGCCAAGCCGGCACGGCTGTCGCCACCAGTCATTAGCACGAAGAGACCGGCCACGATCGGCACCCAGATCGCCAGACTCAACAGATGTTCAGACATATCCACCCTTACCTACTGAATGTGTTTTCTTTAAACGTGTACTGCGCACGATTATTGTGGATTAAGGAGACGACCCAGCCAAAAGTAACTGCCTAACCAAAAGGTCAGCAATACCAGGGCCCCGATGATCATGGCAAAAGCGTAGTGATAGATGTACCCGGTCTGGATGCGACGCACCGCACCAGCCACGAGACCCACCAACTTGGCAGCGCCATTGACCAGCAAACCGTCGATCAACACTGTGTCACCCGCCTTCCAGAACACCTTACCCAGCTTGCGGCCAAAGGTCGCAAAGCCCTGGATGTAGAGGTGATCCATGTAGTACTTGTTTTCCAACAAAGTATTCAACGGGCCGGTTTTAGCTTTGATGGCTGCCGGAATGTCCGGCCGCTTCATGTAGAAGAACCATGACAACACAACACCCGCTAATGCCAGCCAGAACGGCGCTGTAGTAAGAGAATGCAGACCCATCGCTACCGCGCCATGGAATTCCTCTTTCAACTCACTCATCACATGGTGATGACTGGTATTGATCACCCCATCGAAGAAACCGCCGTAAAGCATCGGTTCGATGGCGATGAAGCCAATCACCACTGATGGAATCGCCAACAACACCAACGGCAAAGTCACAACCCAAGGGGTCTCGTGCGGCTTGTCATTGGGGCCAAGGCCGTGATGATGTTCGTCTGCGTGTTCGTCATCGTGGTGATCGTGACCGTGGTCATGCTTGGCTTCCATCCAACGTTCCTTGCCATGGAAAACCAGGAAGTACATACGGAAGGAATAGAAAGCCGTAACAAACACACCGATAACCACTGCGGCATAGGCGAATGACGCAGCAGGCAGATGTGATGCATGCACCGCTTCAATAATCGAATCCTTGGAATAAAAGCCAGACAGGAACGGCGTGCCGATCAAGGCAAGCGAACCAATCAAGGAAGTAATCCAGGTGATGGGCATGTACTTACGCAAGCCACCCATGTTGCGGATGTCCTGATCGTGATGCATACCGATGATGACTGAACCCGCGGCAAGGAATAGCAAGGCCTTGAAGAACGCGTGGGTCATCAAGTGGAACACAGCAACCGAGTAAGCCGAGGCACCTAGCGCAACCGTCATATAGCCGAGCTGCGACAAGGTCGAGTAAGCCACAACCCGCTTGATGTCGTTCTGGATAATACCCAGAAAGCCCATGAACAACGCTGTGATTGCACCGATCACCAGGATGAAATTCAACGCGGTATCGGAGAGCTCAAACAAGGGCGACATCCGGGCAACCATGAAGATACCCGCGGTCACCATCGTAGCGGCGTGGATCAGCGCAGAAATCGGGGTCGGGCCTTCCATGGAGTCTGGCAACCAGACATGCAATGGGAACTGGGCAGACTTACCCATGGCGCCCACAAACAACAGAATGCACGCCACGCTCAGCAAGGACCACTGCGTACCAGGCAACAAGCTGATCGTTGCATCCTTCATTGCAGGTGCAGCAGCAAAGACATCGGCGTAATAGAAGGAACCGAAGTGCGCCAACACCAGGCCGATCCCGAGCAGGAAACCAAAGTCACCCACACGGTTAACCAAGAAGGCTTTCAGATTGGCGAAAATGGCCGTAGGACGCTTGAACCAGAAACCAATCAACAAATACGAGACCAGGCCAACTGCTTCCCAGCCAAAGAACAACTGGACGAAGTTGTTCGCCATCACCAACATCAGCATCGAAAAGGTGAACAGCGAGATATAGCTGAAGAAACGCTGGTAACCGGGGTCTTCTTCCATGTAGCCAATGGTGTAGATATGCACCATCAAGGACACAAAAGTCACCACCACCATCATCATGGCGGTCAGCTTGTCCACGAGGAAACCAACAGACACATCAATGCCATCAACGGTCAACCAGGTGTAAAGATTGCCGTTATAGGCTTCGCCACCATTGAGTTGGTCATATAGCACCGAAAAAGAGCCAACACAGGCGGCTGCCACACCGAGAATGGTTACCCAGTGCGCACCGGCACGGCCTACGTAACGGCCAAACAGGCCCGCGACAATAGCGCCGAAAAGCGGCAACAGGGGAATCAGCAGATAGAGCGTCGGTTTATCCATAGCGCAGTCTTGTTCTGTATTGCTTTGTTAGGTCGTCAAATTTGCTGTTATCAAATTGACTGCGATCAACCATTCAGGCTGTCGAGGTCTTCCACATTAATTGATCGGGTATTACGGAACAGCACGACCAGAATTGCCAGACCAATAGCCGATTCAGCAGCGGCCACAGTCAGAATGAAAAACACGAAAATCTGTCCACCGGTATCGCCGAGATATTTGGAGAAAGCAATAAAGTTCATATTAACGGCCAGTAACATCAACTCGATTGCCATTAACAGAACAATAATGTTCTTGCGATTCATGAAAATGCCGAATACCGAAATCGCGAACAGGATCGCGGCCAGCACGAGGTAATGGGTCAGCGTCATAGCTTATAAACTCGTCTTGTTTTCGGTTCAGGCGGCCGGTTTATCGGCTGCTTCATCTGTAACAGGTGCTTGGGGCTGTTCTACTACGGCATCCATCTTGACGATGCGCAGGCGATCATTACGCTTCACTTTAATCTGGTCAGATGGATTCACATATTTGGTGTTTTTACGGCGGCGCAATGTCAAAGACACCGCAGCAATCATAGCCACCAGGAGTAGAACTGCAGCCAATTCAAAAGGGAGCAGATATTCGGTATAGATGGGCACACCCAGTTGCTTGATATTCGATACGCCATCTGGCAACGGCGTAACTTCAAAATAAGCAACCAATCCGGTATCAGGTGCTACAAGCACCATTACCATTTCGACAGCCATGATGATCGCGACCAAAGCCGCAAACGGAAAGTAATTCCAGAAGCCTTTGCGTAACTCTTCAAAGTTGATGTCGAGCATCATCACCACGAAGAGAAAGAGCACCATCACCGCGCCGACATAAACCAGCACCAGCGAGATGGCGAGAAACTCGGCTTCGATCAGCATCCACAGTACCGCACCGGTAAAGAAAGACAGCACCAGACTGAGCGCTGCGTGTACCGGGTTCTTGGCAGTGATCACCCGAAGTGCAGAAGCAATCAGGATGGCCGAGAAAATATAAAAAATGACAGTAGTCAGGGTCATGGCTGCCGGTTCAAAGATGGACGTTTAGCGATACTTGGCATCGGCTTCGCGACTCTTCGCGATTTCAGCTTCGTACTTGTCACCCACTGCCAGCAGCATGGGTTTGGTGAAATACAGGTCGCCGCGCTTTTCACCGTGGTATTCCAATACATGGGTTTCCACGATGGCATCCACTGGGCAAGCTTCTTCACAGAAGCCGCAGAAAATGCACTTGGTCAAATCGATGTCGTAACGCGAGGTACGGCGGGTACCATCATCCCGGACTTCCGACTCGATGGTAATGGCCATGGCGGGACAGACCGCTTCACACAACTTACAAGCGATGCAACGCTCCTCACCATTGGCGTAACGACGTTGCGCGTGAAGGCCCCGAAAACGCGGTGAATACGGCGTCTTTTCTTCAGGGAACTGCACAGTGATTTTACGTTGGAAGAAATGACGGCCAGTGAGCGCCAAGCCCTTGACCAATTCAACCAACAGGAAGGTTTTGAAGAAATTCTGAATCTTTTCCATGGTGCTCAACTCACCAGAGCGAATACGGGGTTTGCATCCAGGCGGCAACCAGGACGATCCAAATAAGGGTTACCGGGATGAAAATCTTCCAACCCAGGCGCATCAGCTGGTCATAGCGATAACGCGGGAAGGTGGCACGGAACCAGAGGAAGCAGAACAGGATGAATGCGGTCTTCAATCCCAGCCAATGAAAGCCTTCGGCCCCAAAGAAAGGTATCGAGGACGGGAAGGGAGACAACCAGCCACCCAAGAACATGATTGAGGTCATGATCGAAATCAGGATCATGTTGGCGTACTCACCCAGGAAGAACAGGGCGAAGCTCATGCCTGAATATTCAATCATATGACCGGCTACAATTTCCGACTCGCCTTCAGTCACATCAAACGGTGCACGGTTGGTTTCCGCCACACCCGAGATCAGGTAGACCAGAAACAATGGGAACAGCGGGATCAGGTTCCAGGACAAGATAGAGCCGCCAGCAATACCTTGGCCTTGCTGATTAACGATATCGGTGAGGTTCAAACTGCCAGACACCATCAACACACCGACCAGGGCGAAACCCATGGCCAGCTCGTAAGAAATCACCTGGGCTGAGGCACGCATAGCGCCAAGGAAGGCATATTTGGAATTTGATGCCCAACCGGCCACGATAATGCCGTACACACCCAATGAGGTAATCGCCATCACGTAGAGCAGGCCGGCATTCACATTGGCCAACACCACACCCGGGGAAAACGGCACCACTGCCCAGGCAGCCAACGAAGGCGCCAGGACCATGATAGGGGCAAAGAAGAACAAGCCTGTCGACGCAGCGCTTGGGGAAATGATTTCCTTCAACAGCAGTTTGACGCCGTCGGCAATCGGTTGCAGCAAACCAAATGGACCCACGCGATTCGGACCGATACGGATCTGCATATAACCGATAACTTTACGCTCGGCCAAAGTCAGGTAAGCCACCGCACCAAAAAGCGGGGCAACAATCAGCACAATCTTGAGTAGGGTCCAGGCTACCAGACCCGTGGTATCACCCAGCACAGAGAGGAAACCGTTATACAGCGCGTCGATCATGGTTGCTCTCCTCTCAGGCGCGCGTCAGTTGAACAGGGGCGAACATCGCACCCAACATGGCTGTAGTCGGATGCGCAACCGGCAATCTGACCACTCCATCCGCCAGGCCCGCATCGATGGCGACAGTAAACCGTGCCTGTGCATCACCCTGCTTGACCTGTACAGCATCACCTACTGCTACAGCCAGCTGTGCCGCAGTCGCCACCGACAAACCAACTGACGGTGCAACAGCATCACGTGTCTTCTGCAATGAAGGCGCACGACGTACCAATGCATCGCTTTGATAAATCGGCACTTCACCCAACCGTACCAAGCCGGTTCCAGCAGCCTGCAACGCTACAGTTACACCATTGACTGCGTTATTCAATTTCGCAGTGACACCCGCATCGCCCTGTGGCAACGCTGCTTTACGTACTGCTTCAGCACTGTCGAAATCAAAGCCTTCGAAGCCAAGCAGATTACCCAGTACGCGCAACACCTTCCAACCAGGCCGGCTATCGCCCAGCGGCTTAACCACGCCATTGAAAGTCTGCAGCTTGCCTTCCATATTCACAAAGCTGCCTGCGGTTTCCGAGAACGGCGTGATTGGAAGCAAAACATCCGCGTACTCGATACCAGCATGCTTGAAGGCCGAAAAAGCAACGACCATCTCTGCCTGTTTGACTGTTGCCAACGCAACTTGTGCGTCATGGCTGTCAAATTCTACTTCGGTATTGAACAACAGCACGGCTTTGCGCGGCTTGACCAAGGCATTCTCGGCCTTCAGGCCCAATACCTGCGCGCCTACCGTATTCGACGCTTCGCTCATCCAACCCAAAGTAGCGCCAGTCATAGCGGCGAGCTGATTCGCCAATGCTGCAATCTCGGCAGCGCGTGGATTATGGGCAGCCAGATTGCCCAGCAATACACTGGCGCGACCGCCTTCCTCTGCCGTTGCGGCGATGAGCTGTTCGGCAATACCACGTGCAGCGTCATCCACCACCACAGCCGCCACATCAGCAGGCACTGCCTGCTGCTTAAGTTCAGCAGCGGCTTTCAATACAGCAGCCAAAGCCTCGGCCAACTGGTCGGGCCGTACAATCTTACGACCACCCAACTTGGTGAATAGCTCATCATCCATAGGATTGATGACGGATAGCTTAAGGCCACGCTTAACAGCTTGACGCAGGCGCTGCGCCAACAATGGCTGTTCTTTACGAATGGTCGACCCAACCACCAACACCGCCTTGGATTGGGCTACATCGGCAATGCCTTGCCCCAACCAGGTTGCGCCCAGCTGGTTCTGAGCCAGGCGGACATCCGCATAGCGCCCACCAAAGGTAGCGGCACCCGCACCCAGCGCGCCGCTTAGCTTGTTAAGCAGGAACAGCTCTTCCACCGTTGAATGCGGTGTACCCACAATGGCTACGGAATCTGCACCATGTTCCCGTGAAATCGACTTCAGACCATTGCCCACATACTCAAGCGCAGTCTGCCAATCAGTTTCAATCCATTGCCCGCCCTGCTTGAGCATGGGCTTGGTCAAACGTTGTTCGCTATTCAGCGCTTCATAAGCAAAGCGGTCGCGGTCGGCAATCCAGCATTCATTGATCGCTTCATTCTCCAGCGGCAACACGCGCATTACGCGGTCGCTCTTGACCTGCACAATCAGGTTGGAGCCCAGACCATCATGCGGGCTGACACTCTTACGCCGCGACAACTCCCAAGTACGGGCGGTATAGCGGAAGGGCTTTGAAGTCAGCGCACCAACAGGGCAAAGGTCGATCACGTTGCCTGAAATTTCCGAGTCGACCGTCATGCCGATAAAAGACATGATTTCGGAATGTTCGCCACGGCCAGCCATGCCAATTTCCTGCATGCCGGCGACTTCTTCGGTGAAACGGACACAACGGGTGCAGTGAATGCAGCGCGTCATGTCGGTAGAGATCAACGGCCCCAAGTCCTTGTTTGGCACCACGCGCTTCTCTTCTTCATAGCGCGAGTTGGAACCGCCGTAACCAACAGCCAGATCCTGCAACTGACACTCACCGCCCTGGTCGCAAATCGGGCAATCCAGCGGGTGGTTGATCAGCAGAAACTCCATCACACCCTGCTGCGCCTTGACAGCCATATCAGAGTGCGTAAACACCTTCATACCGTCGTTAACTGGCGTAGCGCAGGCAGGCAAGGGCTTGGGTGCCTTTTCCACCTGAACCAGACACATACGACAGTTGGCCGCGATGGACAGCTTCTTGTGATAACAGAAGTGCGGGATATGCGTACCAATAGACCGGGCCGCCTCAATGACCGTAGTGCCATTGGGGACTGTCAGTTTGGTACCGTCAATTTCTATTTCAAGCATGGTCGGGCTGCCCGAACTTTCGTTTGTTACCGCTGGCGGATGCTAGGCACCGAAACCAGCTGAATAAGGGTCTGTCAGCAAACCTGATTAGGGGGTTACCGATCAATACCCAGGCACGATGCATTTCTTGTGCTCAATATGGTGCAGGAACTCATCACGGAAGTGCTTGAGCATGCCTTGCACTGGCATCACGGCAGCATCACCCAACGCACAAATAGTACGGCCCGCGATGTTTTTACCTACCGAGTCAAGCAGGTCAAGATCTTCCGGACGGCCAAGGCCGCGCTCGATACGATCAACCACGCGATAGAGCCAACCCGTACCTTCACGGCATGGAGTGCACTGACCGCAAGATTCTTCAAAATAAAAGTAGGATAGCCGGCGCAATGCCTTGACCATACAGACAGTCTCGTCCATCACAATCACCGCACCAGAACCCAGCATGGAACCCGCCTTGGCAATGGTGTCGTAATCCATGGTGGTGTCCATCATGATGTTGCCGGGCAGCACGGGCGCCGAAGAACCGCCAGGAATAACGGCTTTGATCTTCTTACCGCCACGCATACCACCTGCCATCTCGAGCAATTCGCTGAAAGGCGTGCCGAGCGGGATCTCGAAATTGCCGGGTCGATTCACATGGCCGGACACCGAAAACAATTTGGTGCCGCCATTATTGGGCTTACCCAACTCCAGAAACTTCTGGCCGCCTTCACGAACGATGTAGGGCACCGACGCAAAGGTCTCGGTGTTGTTAATCGTTGTTGGCTTACCGTACAAACCATAACTGGCAGGGAAAGGCGGCTTGAAACGTGGCTGGCCCTTCTTGCCCTCAAGAGACTCCAACAACGCCGTCTCTTCGCCACAAATATAAGCGCCATATCCATGATGGGCGTGCAGCTGGAAGCAAAAGTCGCTACCCAGGATGTTGTCACCCAGGAAGCCTGCCCTGCGTGCCTCTTCCAAAGCAGCCTCGAAGCGCTGATAAGCTTCAAATACTTCGCCATGGATATAGTTGTAACCGACAGTGATTCCCATCGCATACCCGCCGATGATCATGCCTTCAATCAACGCGTGCGGATTATTGACGATGATATCCAGGTCCTTGAATGTACCCGGTTCGCCTTCGTCGGTATTACATACCAGATACTTCTGCCCCGGGAAGCTGCGCGGCATGAATGACCACTTCAGTCCGGTTGGGAAACCTGCACCGCCACGACCACGCAGCGAGGAGGTTTTCAATTCGGCAATGATGGCGTCCTGGGTAATACCTTCGGCAATGATCTTCTTCAGCGCTGCATAGCCACCGCGCTGCATGTAAGCGTCGATGCTCCATGAGTTCGGATCATCAAAGTCGACGCCGTCGAACACAACGCCTTTGACGTAAACGGTCATTCGCTTCGTCCCTGGCCTTAGTTAAGTTCAGCCAGCTTGCGATCGATCGCATCTGGCGTCATGTGGTTGCACATGGTGTGATTGTTCACCAGCAAAACCGGGGCATAACCGCAGGCACCCATACACTCGCCTTCCTTGAGTGTGAATTTGCCGTCCGCCGTGGTTTCGTTGTAATGAATGCCAAGCTTCTTCTGCAGGTACTCACCTGCATCAGCACCGCCCGATAGCGCGCAAGGCAGATTGGTGCAGACGGTAAGTTTGTGTCTGCCAACAGGGCTGCGATCGTACATATTGTAGAAAGTCGCTACCTCATGAGCTGCCATGGGGGCGATGCCGAGATAGTCCGCCACAAACTTGATGGTATCGGCGGATAACCAGCCCTTTTCAACCTGGGCAATACGTAAGGCACCCATGACTGCCGAACGCTTCTGGTCAGCGGGGTACTTGGCAACTTCGCGATCAATTTGCGCGAGGGAATCCGGGCTCAGCCCAACATTGAGATCACTCACCGGTCAATCTCCCCAAACACGATGTCCTGCGTACCGATAATCGCCACGACATCCGAAATCATATGGCCGCGCACCATTTCATCAAGCGCGGACAAATGCACGAAACCTGGCGCACGAATCTTCAAGCGATAAGGCTTATTGGCGCCATCGGATACAAGATAGATACCGAATTCACCTTTCGGATGCTCGACTGCAGCATAAGCCTCGCCTTCAGGTACATGCATACCTTCGGTAAAGAGCTTGAAGTGGTGAATCAGCTCTTCCATGTTGGATTTCATATCCAAACGGTTAGGTGGCGCGACCTTATGGTTATCAACAATGACCGGGCCAGGATTCTTACGCAACCAATCCACACACTGCTTAACAATACGGTTGGACTGGCGCATTTCTTCGACACGGCAAAGGTAACGGTCGTAACAATCGCCATTCACACCAACGGGAATGTCGAAATCAAGCTTGTCGTAGACTTCATACGGCTGCTTCTTACGCAGATCCCACTCCACACCCGAACCACGGAGCATTGGCCCAGTCAGACCGAGTTGCACTGCACGCTCTGGGGTGACAACGCCGATACCTACCGTGCGCTGCTTCCAAATGCGATTGTCCGTCAGCAAGGTTTCATATTCATCGACATAAGTCGGGAAACGCTTGGTAAAGTCTTCGATGAAGTCGAGCAGCGAACCCTGCCGATTCTGATTCAGATCACGGATTGCTGCGGCATTACGCACTTTGGAGGCTTGGTACTGCGGCATCGAATCCGGCAAATCGCGGTAGACACCACCAGGACGATAATAGGCAGCATGCATACGCGCGCCAGATACCGCCTCATAACAATCCATGAGGTCTTCCCGTTCGCGGAATGCGTACAGGAAGATGGTCATGGCACCGCAATCGAGGCCGTGCGCACCAATCCACATCAGATGGTTAAGAATCCGTGTGATTTCATCGAACATGACACGGATGTACTGCGCACGCACCGGCACTTCAATGCCCATCAACTTCTCGATGGCCATCACGTAGGCATGCTCATTACTCATCATCGACACATAGTCCAACCGATCCATATAGGGAACAGATTGGATAAAGGTCTTGTGCTCCGCCAGCTTTTCCGTGCCGCGATGCAATAAGCCAATATGTGGGTCGGCGCGCTGAACCACTTCACCATCCAACTCCAACACCAAGCGGAGTACGCCGTGAGCGGCGGGATGCTGTGGGCCGAAGTTCAGCGTGTAATTCTTGATCTCAGCCACCGTAATTCTCCTCGCGGATGATGCGCGGAGTGATTTCGCGCGGCTCGATAGTGACGGGCTGATAGATCACACGGCCCTGAGTCGGGTCGTAACGCATTTCCACATTGCCGGAAAGCGGGAAGTCTTTACGGAATGGATGACCAACAAAACCATAGTCTGTCAGGATACGGCGTAGATCTGGGTGATCAGTGAACACAATGCCATACAGATCAAATGCTTCACGTTCGAACCAATTCACACCAGGCCAAACGTCCAGTACCGAATTGATTACCGGCAATTCATCGTCTTCACAGAAAACACGAACCCGCAAGCGTGTATTCAAGGAAACGGAGAGCAGATGATAGACCACAGCAAAGCGGAAACCATCCCACCCGCTATCCTTATAACTGCTGTAGTCCATACCACAGACGTCAATACAAGTCCTGAACTGCAAAGCCTCATGATCACAAAGCATACGGGAAACAGCCGGCCATTCAGCCGACTTGACCACTAGAGTCAATTCACCCAATGCATTGATCAAGGAAACGGCCTTGTCACCCAAGGCCGTTTGCAGTGACTGTTGCAGTGCGTCGAGTTTGGTTGCCATGATGCGTATCTTGGTTAACGCGCGATGGTGTTGGTGCGCTTGATCTTGTTTTGCAGCTGGATAAGACCATAGAGCAAGGCCTCAGCTGTCGGAGGGCATCCCGGGACGTAAACATCAACCGGAACAATGCGGTCACAACCGCGAACAACAGAATAGGAGTAGTGATAGTACCCCCCGCCATTCGCACACGACCCCATCGACAGAACCCAACGCGGCTCCGGCATCTGGTCGTAGACTTTACGTAAGGCAGGCGCCATCTTGTTGCACAACGTACCAGCAACAATCATCAAATCAGATTGGCGAGGACTAGGGCGAAATACGATGCCGAAACGATCCAAGTCGTAACGCGCAGCACCCGCATGCATCATTTCTACCGCACAACAGGCCAAGCCAAATGTCATTGGCCACAAAGAACCCGTGCGCGTCCAGTTCACTACCGTATCGACGGTGGTAGTAATGAATCCTTTGTCCATTACGCCCTGGGTCAGGGTGTTTTCAGCTACTCCCATTCCAGCGCCCCCTTCATCCATTCATAAACGAAGCCAACCACCAGAATGCCCAGGAACACCATCATGGCGACAAACCCAGGAAAACCGACATCCTTAATTACTGCAGCCCACGGCAACAGAAAGGCGACTTCTAGATCAAATAGAATAAACAGGATGGCAACGAGGTAATACCGCACATCAAACTGCATGCGCGCATCCTCAAAAGCCTCGAACCCACACTCGTAAGGGGATAGCTTTTCCGGATCCGGGCGATTGGTCCCCAGCAATATGCTAACAGTCTTGCCCAGCGCCATAGGAGCAACACCAACCAACAAACCCACCACCATGAAAAGCAGGACAGGGAAGTAGTTCTCGAGCATGAAAGCTCCCCGGTACGATTTAGTTTATTAATATAGACGTGATTGGAAGTCTAGCTTCCATTGACATCGCCGCAAGTCTAATTCGGGAAAGACAAGCAACGATTTAGAATTTGGTGCCGACAGTGAGACTCGAACTCACACAGCTTGCGCCACTACCCCCTCAAGATAGCGTGTCTACCAATTTCACCATGTCGGCAGCGCACCAAATAATTTGAACGAGATCAGTTAGGAATACTGCTCTGATTTTCGTTTTTTGCCGGCTGAACCGGCGTGTCTTTTTGATTTTCAGCTGGCTTTGTCTTAACAACTTCAGACATTACACCCGCACCAGCGTTAGCTGCAGGCTGAGAATCTATATAGACCAAAGTAAAAAGACTACAGAAAAAAATTGTAGCACAAATAGCAGTGGAGGTACTCAAAAAATTTGCAGAACCTGACGCGCCAAATAAGCTACCTGACGAGCCACTTCCAAAGGCAGCACCCATGTCTGCACCTTTGCCATGCTGCAAAAGCACCAAGACAATCACCGCAAGGGCGGACAGCACATTGAGAACCTGAATCAAAACTTTAAATGCTTCCATTTTGCTCAACCAGACGCTCGGCAAACTCGGCCGAATTCTCTAACAAAGAGAAACGTAACTCAGCGCTACACTTCCACATTGCGACATAGGCTTCAGCCCACCTTATCCCCACTTCTTATCAAATCGGACACCCGATTCGATAACTTAAGCTGAATACAGCCAAATACTAAGCGGAAACACGGAAAAGCAAAGGCGTCGGATTCTATACGCTGCGCATCTCCCTAGTCAATCCGACCTACTGACCGCAAAGTCAGTCACAAAGTTGTCATGTTTCTGCAATATTCGATGATTACCATCTTTTGCATTTGTAGGGGCGCGCCGGGAAACCGTGGAATGGTAAGGCTTGCGCTACTCCTCTACCCGCAGTTTCGTAACACACTGGAGAATCGTATGTACTTCACGGGCCGCAAATTTCTCGCGACCATCACGTTGGGCTTAAGCTGCTACGCCACCGCCACAGATATCACCGGCGCCGGGGCCAGCTTCCCTTACCCACTCTATGCAAAATGGGCTGAAGTATATAAGCAGAAAACAGGCACTGGCTTGAACTACCAGTCAATTGGCTCTGGCGGGGGCATTAAACAGATTCAAGCAAAGACGGTGGACTTCGGCGCTTCAGACGCACCATTGAAGCCCGAAGAATTAGCTAAGAACGGCCTGCATCAGTTCCCCACCGTAATGGGCGGCGTAGTACCTGTTTTCAACCTTCCTGGTGTAGCAGCCGGCAAGCTTAAGCTGACACCAACAGTTCTTGCCGATATTTACCTCGGCAAGATTAAGAACTGGAATGACCCGGCGATTGCCGCATTGAACAAAGGCGTGTCGCTGCCTGATTTACGCGTAAACATCGTGCGGCGCGCAGATGGGTCAGGCACCACCTTTATCTTTACTAACTATCTGTCCAAAGTCAGCCCGGATTGGAAGACCAAGGTTGGCGAAGGTACCGCCGTCGCTTGGCCAGCAGGCATCGGAGGCAAAGGCAATGAGGGCGTCGCCGCTTATGTGCAGCGCTTGAAGGGTGCCGTAGGCTACGTCGAATACGCCTACGCGAAGAAGAACAAGCTGGCTTATGCCACGCTTCAGAACAAAGAAGGTGTATTCATCGAACCCAGTGAGGCAACCTTCAGAGCTGCAGCGACCTATGCGGACTGGAAAAATGCACCGGGCTTTTACGAGATTCTGACCAACCAACCAGGAAAGGACTCCTGGCCCATCGTAGGCGCTACTTTCATATTGATGCAAAAGAAGCAGGACAACGCCTCAAACGCACAGAACGTACTAAAGTTCTTTGAATGGGCTTACAGTGCCGATGGCGACAAGCTATCCCTGGATCTGGACTACATACCGATGCCCGACGAAGTCGTCGCCCAGATTAAGGCCTCTTGGAAACAAATGACCGATACCGCTGGCGCCCCCATTCTCAAGTAGAGTTTCTAACAGACCATAGAACTTGGCTTACAAATTTCACTTAGGTACCGACCACGATATGCAGCAACAGTTGTAATCCGGAACTGAAGGCCCGGCTTACAGCTGTGCCGCATAACAAGGTAGATACCATCATCAGGTGCTTCATCCCTCATACGGCAGGCATCAATCCCTGTCGTGTAGTTAAGTAACGAGCCGTGAGTAAAGCATGTCTGCCCCAGTTCGCCCGGCATATAACCATCTCGCCGATATCCTGTTCCTGAATTTGACTCGTGGCGCTGCGTTACTGGTTTTGGCGCTACTCACCGCCATCATCATCTCGCTTATTCATGGCAGCTGGGATTCAATCCACCATTTTGGTGCAAGCTTCCTGTTCTCATCGTCATGGGACCCTGTCGGCCAAACCTTTGGCGCTTGGCGTCCTATTCAGGGAACACTGATTACTTCATTCATCGCTTTGTTGATTGGTGTCCCCATCAGCTTTGGCATCGCACTTTTTCTAACGGAGCTCTCCCCCCTCTGGCTACGCCGACCACTCGGCATTGCAATTGAGCTGCTGGCGGGTATTCCCTCGATCATCTACGGCATCTGGGGTTTGTTTGTGGTCGCCCCAATTCTGATGGAAGGAAAAAAGTTAGACGCACTGGGTATTACCATTCCAGCCATTCAGCCGTGGCTTACCGATATAACCAGCGGCATTCCCATTATCGGTCGGCTTTTTGACGGCCCACCGTTTGGCATCGGCATGTTCACTGCGGGTTTGATCCTCGCCATCATGGTGATTCCCTACATCGCCTCAGTGATGCGCGATGTTTTCGAAGTCGTCCCCCCCATGTTGAAAGAGTCCGCCTATGGCTTGGGGGCGACGACCTGGGAAGTTGTTTGGAATGTGGTATTGCCTTACACAAGAACCGGCGTGGTCGGCGGCATCATGCTCGGGCTGGGGCGTGCACTCGGTGAAACCATGGCGGTCACCTTCGTCATTGGCAACTCCTACGACGCCATCGACTCGTTATTTCATGCGGGAAATTCAATCGCTTCCATCCTGGCTAACGAATTTGCAGAAGCCAGCGACGCACTTCATTACGGGGCGTTGATTGAAATGGGGCTGATTTTGTTCCTGATCACATTTGTCGTGCTGGCCTGCTCGAAACTGCTGTTACTACAGCTGAAGAAAGGCGAAGGCCGCAATGCCTGAAGCGTATGACCACTATGAGTAACAATATTTATCTACGCCGCCGCATCATTAATGCTTTCAACCTGACCATGTCCACGTTGGCCATGCTGTTCGGCCTGTTCTGGTTGGGGTGGATTCTATTTACGCTATTCAGCAATGGCTTGGCAGCTATCAGCTTGGCAACCTTTACGCAGGACACCCCCGGTCCAGATAGCGTCGGTGGTGGTCTGCTGAATGCGATTGTCGGAAGCGCGCTAATGGCACTGACAGGAACGCTGATCGGTACCCCCATCGGCATCCTGGCCGGTATCTATCTGGCCGAATACGGCCAACGTGGCTGGTTAGCGCCTGTTGTTCGATTTATCAACGACATCCTGCTTTCCGCACCGTCCATTGTCATCGGCTTATTTGTGTGGATTGCCTTCGTTCAGTATGTCGGCCATTTTTCCGGTTGGGCTGGCAGCTTTGCTTTGGCACTACTCGTGATACCGGTGGTATTGCGTACAACCGAGAACATGCTGCGTCTTGTACCTCACTCGATGCGGGAGGCTGCTTATGCACTTGGTGCGCCGCGCTGGAAAGTAGTGCTGGCGGTAACGCTACGTGCATCAAAAGCAGGGGTCATTACCGGTGTCTTGCTGGCCGTCTCTCGAATTTCTGGTGAAACCGCGCCATTGTTGTTTACTGCCCTCAATAACCAATTCTTCAGCGCCAATATGAATCAGCCGATGGCCAACCTACCGGTCACCATCTTCAAGTTCGCCATGAGCCCCTACGAAAATTGGATTTCTCTGGCCTGGGCCGGCGCCCTTATCGTGACCATGGCTGTCCTGATACTGAATATCACTGCACGCAGCCTGCTGAAGAAAGAACAAGGCTGAGCGCAATTGGGATCTAAAACCATCTTGCACTACGCATTAATCCGCCTCGCAGCGGATCTCCCAGGGCAAGCCTTTGCATATCGCCCGAAAGTGACGACATGAATACGCAAACAGTACAGACCAAAATCACGGTACGTGACCTTAACTTCTACTACGGTAACTTCCACGCACTGAAAAATATCAACCTCGATATTGCCGAAAAGAAGGTCACCGCCTTTATCGGCCCATCTGGCTGCGGAAAGTCGACGCTGCTGCGTACGTTCAATCGCATGTACGACCTGTACCCCAAGCTGCGAGCCGAAGGACAGATACTGCTCAATGGCAAGAACGTACTGGACCACGGCGTAGACCTGAATATGCTGCGCGCCAAAGTTGGGATGGTGTTCCAGAAACCGACCCCCTTCCCTATGTCGATCTACGACAATATCGCCTTCGGCATAAAACTGTACGAACGCCTGAATCGGTCAGAAATGGATGACCGGATTGAATGGGCGCTGCAAAAAGCAGCCCTGTGGAATGAGGTGAAAGACAAGCTGAAACAATCTGGGCTCGGTCTTTCAGGCGGTCAACAACAGCGCTTGTGCATTGCCCGCGCTGTCGCAGTAAAGCCAGAAGTCGTCCTGCTCGATGAACCCACGTCAGCGCTGGACCCAATCTCTACCGCACATATTGAAGAGCTGGTCCACGAATTGAAACAGGACTACACCATCGCCATCGTTACCCATAACATGCAGCAAGCTGCCCGGGTCTCCGATGTCACTGCCTATATGTACCTGGGTGAACTGATGGAAGTCGGCCCAACCGATCAAATTTTTACCAAGCCTGCACGTAAAGAGACCGAGGACTACATTACCGGCAAGTTTGGCTAAGTTGTCCACAAATAAAAAAGCGGCAGTTAAAACTGCCGCTTTTTTATTTGCAATGGGAAATCAAACCACAGATGTTGCCGCTTCCGACACCACATCGACCAGACGACTTACCCAACGCTCGGTCAACGCAAGCTCATCCGCCTCGACCATGACACGCAATACCGGCTCTGTCCCAGACGGACGCAGCAATACTCGACCCCGGCCTGCCAACTCACACTCCGCTTCTACCAATGCCGCCTGAATCGTCAAACTGGCGCGGAAATCAAACTCCTTGCGGACTTTAACATTACGCAACAGCTGCGGATAAATCGGCAAATCCGCACACGCTTGCTCCAGCGACTGCCCAGATAGCTGCAGTGCCGCCAGCACCTGTAATGCCGAGACAATCGCATCACCGGTGGAGTGTTTATCCAGGCACAGCAAATGGCCAGAGCTCTCCCCGCCTAGAAGCCAGCCTTCCTGCTTCAGCATCTCAAGGACATAGCGGTCGCCTACTTTGGCTCGAGCGAACGGAATGCCGAGCTTGTTCAAAGCATGCTCAAAGCCCAGATTACTCATCAGGGTACCAACCACCCCACCATTGAGCTGGCCTTGTTGATGGCGGAACTTGGCAATGACGTAAAGCAGATGATCCCCGTCATACAGGACACCCTTGCCATCCACGATCATCAAACGGTCGCCATCTCCATCCAGCGCAATACCAAAGTCAGCCTTTTCGGCCAAAACACGCTCGCGCAAGGCTTCAGGTGCAGTGGCACCCACCTTGTCATTGATATTCATCCCATTGGGATGGTTACCCATCGCAACAACCGTCGCGCCCAACTCATCAAAAACATGCGGCGCGACTTGGTAACCGGCACCGTTTGCGCAGTCCACCACTATTTTAATGCCGCGCAGATTCAATTCATTTGGAAAGGTGCTCTTACAAAATTCGATATAGCGCCCAGCCGCATCGTTAACGCGCCATACACGTCCCAGCATTTCGGACGAGACACAGCCCATGGCTTTGTCCAACTCGGCTTCGATTTCCAACTCGACTGCATCATCGAGCTTGAGGCCACCCTCGCCAAAGAACTTGATACCGTTATCCTGGAACGGGTTATGAGAAGCAGATATGACTACACCGGCCGACAATCTCAATGCACGGGTCAGATAAGCGACCCCCGGTGTCGGTAACGGCCCGGTAAGGTGTACATCCACACCAGCAGCAGAAAGCCCAGCCTGCAGTGCGGCTTCCAACATGTAACCTGAGACTCGCGTATCTTTGCCAATGAGCACTGCTGCATGGGTACCATCGCCACGCCGGGCTGCCAGAACCTTACCTGCCGCATAACCCAGTCGCATTGCAAAATCGGGGGTGATTGGGTACTCCCCGACCATACCACGCACGCCATCGGTACCAAAATATTTGCGACTCATTTAGACATCCTTCCTCATCTATCTACCGCTGCCGTAGTCATACTTGTTTAATGCAGCGACTCTTAACCTCAGAACCTGTTTACGATCTGTCACGAGCAGCAGTCCGCAGGGTGCAGTGCAAAAACCGGAATGTACTTGGGTACATGAGGATTTCGAGCTGCACATAAGATCCCGATCACGGCTGCAATACCTGCCAAACCTTTAATGCATCCACCGTATCCCGGACTGCATGCACACGCAGCACCGCAGCCCCCGCTTGTGCTGCTAAAAGCGCTGCCGCAACGCTTGCCGGGTCACGTTCGTCAGCCAGCCGGCCATTTAAGATCTGACCCAGCATGGATTTGCGGGACACACCTATCAACATGGGGCCGGATTGGCGGCATAGTACTGGCAGTGCTTTAAATAGAGCAGCATTGTGCGCGAAGGTTTTACCAAAACCAAAGCCGGGGTCGAGCAAAATGCGTTCCGTTGCTATCCCTGCCACAATGGCTTGCTCTCGGCGCTGATCAAGGTAGCTACCCACCTCGGTCACCACATCTTCATAGTGTGGCTCGGCCTGCATCGATTGCGGCACCCCTTGCTTGTGCATTAGGCAGACAGCAGCCTCACTATCTGCCACAGCCTCCAATGCGCCAGACGCCTCCAGTGCGGCGATATCGTTGACCAGATCAATGCCGATATCCAAAGCAGCCCGCATGACATCTGTCTTGCAGGTATCGATCGACAGCGGCACTTGCCAGCTTACCAACTCCCGCAATACAGGCATTACTCTGGCCAGTTCCTCCTCAACACTCACAGTTATCGCACCTGGCCGGGTCGACTCACCGCCAATATCAAGCACATCCGCTCCCTCATCCAGCAAGCGGCAAGCATGGGCCAAAGCCGCATCCAGATGGGCATAACGACCACCATCTGAAAATGAATCCGGCGTGACATTTACAATACCCATCACCAAAGGACGAGCCAGTGATAGTCGAAAACGGCCTGCGTGAAGCATAGTTTGCATACTAGAGCTGAAAAATAAAGCGACAGCGGCCAAGGCCGCTGTCGCTCATTAAGTAAGATCAGAGTTCCTGTGCCGGTGTCGTGCTGGGCTCAGGGGCCGGTCCACTTGGCGTATCGCTAGGCGGCGGACTGATTGAGCCGCTCGGCTTTGGTGGACGTGGCGGCTTGCCTTGCATGATGTCATCAATCTGCTCAGCGTCGATCGTCTCCCACTCCAGCAACGCCGCTGTCATGGCCTCCACCTTGTCTCGATTTTCCTCAAGCAGCTTACGAGCCAACGCATATTGCTGGTCGATGATGCGGCGAATCTCTGCATCAACCTGCTGCATGGTCGCTTCAGACATCGACTTATGCGTCGTCACGGACCTGCCGAGGAAAACCTCGCCTTCGCTCTCGCCATAGACCATTGGACCGAGGGCATCCGACATACCGTAACGTGTCACCATGTCGCGCGCCATCTGAGTAGCGCGTTCGAAGTCGTTCGACGCTCCGGTTGTCATCTGATTCATGAACAACTCTTCAGCAATACGGCCACCGAAGAGAATCGCAATACGATCGAGCAGGTAGACCCGGTCGTAAGCGTAACGGTCGCCTTCCGGCAACTGCATCGTGACACCCAATGCACGGCCACGTGGAATGATGGTCACTTTATGAACCGGGTCGGCTTTAGGCAAAAGCTTGGCAATCACGGCATGGCCTGACTCGTGGTAAGCCGTATTCTGCTTTTCCTCTTCACTCATAACGATGGAACGCCGTTCAGCACCCATCATGATCTTGTCTTTGGCCTTCTCAAAATCCTGCATATCCACAAGACGCTTGTTGGCACGGGCTGCAAACAACGCTGCCTCATTGACCAGATTGGCCAAGTCCGCACCGGAGAAACCTGGTGTACCACGTGCAATGATGTCTGCCTTCACATCGTTGGCGATAGGCACCTTACGCATGTGGACATTCAGGATTTGCTCACGCCCACGGATATCGGGCAATGAGACCACAACCTGACGGTCAAAACGACCAGGACGCAGCAGAGCAGGATCAAGCACGTCAGGACGGTTGGTCGCAGCAATCACAATCACGCCAACGTTACCCTCAAACCCATCCATCTCAACCAGCATCTGGTTCAGCGTCTGTTCGCGCTCATCATTACCACCGCCGAGACCCGCACCACGTTGGCGGCCTACAGCATCGATTTCATCGATGAAGATAATGCAAGGCGCGTTCTTCTTGGCATTCTCGAACATATCGCGGACACGGGCGGCACCCACACCTACAAACATTTCAACGAAATCAGAACCCGAGATCGAGAAGAACGGCACTTTCGCTTCACCAGCAATTGCGCGAGCCAGCAAGGTCTTACCGGTACCAGGCGAACCCACCATCAAGATACCGCGTGGAATCCGACCACCCAGCTTCTGGAATTTGCTTGGGTCACGCAGGAAGTCGACCACTTCGGTCACTTCTTCTTTCGCTTCATCGCAACCAGCAACATCAGCAAAGGTTACGGTGTTGTTGTTCTCGTCCAGCATGCGCGCACGCGACTTGCCAAAGGAGAAGGCACCGCCTTTGCCGCCGCCCTGCATCTGACGCATGAAGAAAATCCAGACGCCAATCAACAACAACATGGGGAACCAGTTGATGAAGATACTCATCAACAGCGAAGGCTCATCCTCAGGTTTGCCACTGAATTTGACGTTGTGCTTGATCAGCGTATCGACAAGACGGAAATCAAACGGTGCAAACGATGAAAAGCTCGAACCATCATTCCGCTTACCACGAATCCATTGCCCACGTAGCGGATGGCCTTCAATTTCGACAGACGCGACACGCCCTTCCTGCACCTCACTCATAAATTGCGAGTAAGGGACCTGGATCTGCGATTCCTGGCGTTTGGAAAACTGGGTGAACACGGTCATTAAAACCAGACCGATGATCACCCAAATGGCGATATTCTTGCCCAGATTATTCACGGGACGACTCCTTAAACCGGCAAAATTAAGTATGGCTGCACCGGCTACAGCCTATTCAAATGTGAATTCTATCGACTCAAGCCAATCCGCGTCAGGGCTTTTTTCCCTTGCCCAGAAGATAAATCTCGCTGGACCGGTCACGCGAGGCCGCAGGTTTACGGGTAATAACACTCGTAAAACAATTACGCATCTGCTGTAAATATTCGCTGTAACCCGACCCTTGAAACGTCTTGACCAGAAAATGGCCACCGGGTTTCAAATGATCATGGCAAAAATCCAGCGCCAACTCGCACAAATGGTAACTGCGCCCTTGGTCAATCACTGCCATACCGCTGATATTGGGGGCCATATCACAAATCGCAAGGTCTATCTGACGACCGCCAAGCAATTCTGTGAATTGCGCCAATACTGCCTCCTCCCGAAAATCACCTTGGACGAACTCAACTCCATGAATGGGCGTCATTTCGAGAATATCAAGCGCAAACACCCTTCCCGACTCACCGATACGGCGGCGCGCAACCTGTGACCAACTACCCGGCGCCGCACCCAGATCTGCTACCCATAGGCTCGGTTTGAGTAATTTGTCCTTGTCGTCGATTTCCAGCAGCTTATAGGCGGCGCGTGAGCGATATCCATCCTTTTGTGCTTGGTGAACATAATGGTCATTGACGTGTTCTTGCAGCCACGCCTTACTGGTTCTGGATCGTGCCATACGCATTACATAAGAAAGATTGGTGCCGTCATTGCACCGATACAGGCAATGAAAGCAAAGAGACTTCTATCAGTCTAGCCGACCAACCAGCATTGAAGGCAGACAATGATTGTTAATATATATGTACCGACCTGTGGCTCATTCAACATCCGAATATGCAATCTATCGCTCTAGAAGCGTGTGAATCAGCTAGAATTCTTCGCTTTTTCACGGAGTTAGATCAATGGAATTAAGCCGAGACGAGCGTCTTTACCTACGCACCCAAGCCCACCAGCTCAGTCCGGTGGTCATGATAGGCAACAACGGATTGAGCGACGCCGTGATCCGCGAAATCGCCGTCAATCTCGATGCACACGAACTGATCAAGGTTCGAGTACTCGGTGACGATCGCGAACAACGCGAGAACTGGATGACGGAAATCTGTACCAGCCTAGGCTGCGCAGCTGTTCAGCACATCGGTAAGCTGCTGATTCTGTATCGCCCCACCCAAGATGGCAAACCACGCTACGCACTGCCTAAACCAGGTCTTAAAACCCCTTCAAAAACCATCGACAAGCCATTAAAGAAACCTGCCGAAAAGGTGGCAACTGGTCGCGCCGGCAAACCTGCAAACAGCAAGGGCCGTACCGCAGTCCGTACCAAAGCGAAGTAAACAGGCCGGCTTATGCCGGCTTTGTCTTATCCACCAAGACTTATTTACTACTTGCCAGAACCGCGCGTGATATAGACCAGACCCAGCACACTCTGCGCAAGGTAGATCAAGCTGGAAATCGTCTGCCAGTTATGGAAGCCCCCACCAAACACGCCCTCAGCCGCGGTATGCATTGTAGGTTTGACCTCGCCAAGACCAGGGAATACAGCGAACTGGTTCACCAGCGTCAATACCAGCATCAGTACAATCAGCCAAAACTCCAGTGCCTGAAAGGCGCGAAGACCCTCCACCCAAAGCATGCGGATAAAGATATAAAGACCCGCAACAATCCCTACCCAAGCCATAGCACGAAACATGACCGCCACCATTTTAACGGCTACGCCATTATCAAAATGGTGAAACAACAGCGGGCCGACCAATAGGCCAATCACCCATAGCCCGCCTATCCAAAAGACCGTCAGTATCGAACGCAGCGCATCGGGAAAGGTTTGCATCCGCTTTCTCGCTTGGTTGTCAGATGTACTTCACATCCAGTACTTCATATTCTCGAATGCCGCCTGGTGCTTGCACTTCCGCCATATCGCCGGCCGACTTTCCGATCAACGCGCGGGCAATCGGACTCGAAACCGAAATCTTGCCCATCTTGATATCGGCCTCATCATCTCCAACGATCTGGTAGGTCACAGTATCGCCAGACTCGCAGTCTTCCAGATCAACGGTAGTGCCAAACACGATACGGCCTTCGGCATCGATTTCGGCAGGATTAATGATAACAGCGTTGGAAAGCTTACCTTCCAGATCAGCAATCCGCCCTTCAACAAATCCCTGCCGCTCTTTCGCAGCATCGTATTCTGCATTTTCCGACAAATCGCCGTGAGAGCGTGCTTCTGCAATTGCAGCAATCACACTGGGCCGCTCCACACTTTTCAGCCGTTGCAGTTCAGCACGCAATTGCTCAGCACCCACGACAGTTAACGGAACCTTGATCATTTTATCCTCCAGCCCGGCGCGCGCTTTCTCGCCCGCCGACGTCAAAAACAAACCCGACGGTCATGCCGTCGGGGAAAAGATCGCAATGCCATTGGCACTGCGACAAATATTACAAACCAAATTAAGCAACAACCAAGCGCTGGTGGAGATCCTGGACGGAATACACCGTCCATTCCTTCATATGCTTGATACCGTAAGCTGCTGCACGCCCACCTGCTACTGTGGTGTAGATAGGAACACGCCCTTTGAGCGCTTCGTAACGAATCGAGTAGGAATCCTGAATCGACGCACGCCGCTCGTCAACCGTGTTGATGATCAGCGCGATTTCGCCGTTCTTGATCATATCAACAATATGGGGACGGCCTTCCTTCACCTTATTCACCGGCACAACAGCAACACCCGCAGCCTGCAACACCGCGGCCGTCCCCCGCGTTGCAACAATCTCAAAGCCGGCATCGACCAACATACTGCCGAGCTCTGCCAACTGCGACTTATCGCCATCACGCACCGAGATGAATACCTTACCTGAAGTAGGTAGACGCTCACCAGCACCAAGTTGTGATTTCACATAAGCTTCGGCAAATGTATCGCCCACGCCCATTACTTCCCCGGTCGACTTCATCTCAGGACCAAGAATGCTGTCCACACCTGGGAATTTGATGAAGGGGAAAACCGCTTCCTTAACCGAGTAATAAGGCGGAATCACTTCACCGACAATGCCTTGGTCCGGAAGGCTCTGACCGACCATGCAACGCGCAGCGATCTTGGCCAATGGCCGGCTGGTTGCTTTGGAAACATAGGGTACGGTACGCGAAGCACGCGGATTCACTTCCAATACAAACACCGTCTCGCCTTGAATAGCGAACTGGACGTTCATCAGGCCGACAACATTCAGCCCCCGCGCCATCGCAACCGTCTGGCGACGCAGTTCATCCTGCAAAGCATCGCTCAACGAATAAGGAGGCAACGAGCAGGCTGAATCACCCGAATGCACCCCAGCCTGCTCAATGTGCTCCATGATGCCGCCAATGATGACATTCTCACCATCGGAGATAGCATCGACATCCACCTCAATAGCATCATTAAGGAAGCGATCAAGCAGTACCGGGCTGTCGTTGGATACCTTGACGGCCTCGCGCATATAGCGGGTCAGATCATCCTCGCTGTGAACGATCTGCATAGCGCGGCCGCCCAGTACATAGGATGGCCGCACCACCAGCGGATAGCCGATTTCCGCCGCCAACACCAACGCGTCTCTCTCATTACGGGCTGTGGCATTAGGCGGCTGGCGTAAACCCAGATCCTGCAGCAGCTTCTGAAAACGCTCGCGGTCTTCCGCGGCATCGATCATATCGGGGCTGGTGCCGACGATAGGAACACCGTTCGCTTCCAGTGCACGCGCCAACTTCAGCGGCGTCTGGCCACCGTACTGAACAATTACGCCAGCCGGCTTCTCAACGTGCACGATCTCCAGCACGTCTTCCAAAGTCAGTGGCTCGAAATAAAGACGATCGGATGTATCGTAATCGGTCGAAACAGTTTCCGGGTTGCAGTTGACCATGATGGTCTCATAGCCATCTTCCCGCAGCGCCAACGCAGCATGCACACAGCAGTAGTCAAACTCGATACCCTGGCCGATCCGGTTCGGGCCGCCGCCCAGGATCATGATTTTCTTCTTGCCCGTCGGCATCGCCTCGCACTCTTCTTCATAGGTCGAGTACATATAAGCGGTGTTGCTGGCAAATTCCGCCGCGCAAGTGTCGACACGCTTATAGACCGGCCGCACGCCCAAAGCATGGCGACGATTACGTACTGCAGCGGCTTCTGCACCGATCATGGTGCCAATACGACGGTCAGAGAAACCTTTACGCTTGAGGCGACGCAGCTCTGCCGCATCCAAGCCATCCAGCGTTAGGCTTTGCAGTGCTTTCTCATCGAGGACGATGTCTTCGATCTGAGCCAGGAACCAAGGATCAATCTTGGTGTGGCTGAACACATCGTCCAGGCTCATGCCAAGACGGAAAGCATCCGCCACATACAGAATCCGCTCCGGTCCAGGCGCACCCAGCTCGGCAGCCAACTCATCCATATCCGTCGTGCGCTCGTCAAACCCAGCAAGGCCGGTTTCAAGGCCACGCAGCGCCTTCTGCATGGATTCCTGCAGGGTACGACCGATCGCCATCACCTCACCAACCGACTTCATCTGGGTTGTCAGACGGCTATTTGCTTGCGGGAATTTCTCGAACGCAAAGCGCGGTATCTTGGTGACCACGTAATCGATGGAAGGCTCGAACGAAGCTGGCGTCAAGCCACCGGTAATATCGTTCTTGAGTTCATCAAGCGTGTAACCCACAGCCAGTTTGGCAGCCACCTTGGCGATCGGGAAACCTGTTGCCTTGGATGCCAAAGCCGAGGAACGCGACACACGCGGATTCATCTCGATGACAATCAGACGGCCATCCTTCGGGTTGACCGAGAACTGCACATTCGAACCACCGGTATCAACGCCGATCTCACGCAGTACCGCCAACGAGGCGTTACGCATGATCTGATATTCCTTGTCGGTCAACGTCTGAGCGGGCGCGACCGTAATCGAGTCGCCAGTGTGTACGCCCATCGGGTCGAAGTTTTCAATCGAGCAGACGATGATGCAATTGTCGTTGCGGTCACGCACGACTTCCATCTCGTACTCTTTCCAACCAAGCAGCGATTCTTCAATCAGCAGTTCGTGAGTTGGCGAAAGGTCGAGCCCACGGGTACAAATCTCGACAAACTCTTCGATATTGTAAGCGATACCGCCACCGGTACCGCCCATGGTAAAGCTGGGGCGGATAATGGCGGGGAAACCCACCTTGGCCTGCACTGCCAACGCGTCATCCAAGGAATGGGCGATACCGGACCGCGCCGAGCCCAAGCCGATCTTGTCCATTGCGAGCTTGAACTTCTGCCGGTCTTCCGCCTTGTCGATCGCTTCCGGTGTCGCACCGATCAGCTCGACATCGAACTTATCGAGCACCCCATTACGCCAAAGGTCGAGCGCACAGTTCAGCGCGGTCTGGCCACCCATGGTGGGCAGCACCACGTCCGGGCGTTCCTTTTCAATGATCTTGGCAACAACTTCCCAGGTAATCGGCTCGATATAGGTCACATCGGCCATGTTGGGGTCGGTCATGATGGTGGCAGGGTTGCTGTTCACCAGAATGACCTTGTATCCCTCTTCACGTAGCGCTTTACAGGCCTGTGCGCCGGAATAGTCGAATTCGCACGCTTGGCCGATGATGATCGGGCCCGCGCCAATGATGAGGATGCTTTGAATGTCTGTACGCTTAGGCATCGCTATCTATATCCAAAAATCAAACTGGTTAATTCGCACTCGCAGTGGCGAGCTTGGCACTGAAGCCGAGAAACAGAGCACCAACAGATCCGCCCAGCGAGGCTGACAGGCGCTGTCGGGACCGGAAGGCATCCGCCACACGTGCGCCGATCAGGATCACCGCACTCAAGTAGAGCATGCTGCAGCTCTGGGCGATCAGGCCCAGCATCGTAAAGGTCAGGGCCGGGTAGGCATAAGCCGGGTCAACAAACTGCACAAAGAATGAGATAAAAAACAGTATCGCCTTTGGGTTCAAGAGACTGATCAACAGCGCCTTGCGAAACGGATGACTATCGTCGACCTGCGCCACCTGACTGCTTAAAGTGTCGGTCTGGCGCCATCGCCGCCAGGAACTGACCAGCATCTGCACGCCAAGCCAGGCCAGATACACCGCCCCAACATACTTGAGCAGCAAGAACAACAGCGGCGTGGTCTTCAATACCGAGGCTACCCCCATAGCCGACAAAAGCATCAGCACTGCATCCCCGACAAACACACCGCACGCACCCTGGAAGCCGCGCCGCATACCACGCTGGGCGGCGACTGACAGTACATAAATCGAGTTGGGGCCGGGCAGCAATATGATGAAGATCGTGCCCAGCACATAGGTCATTAGGTCTGTGATGCCAAACATGGGTTTGCTCCTGACAATTTGCGGGCGTGCTGCTCCATGGCCGTGGTAAAGCGGTCAAACAGGTAGGCCACATCATGCGGGCCGGGACTCGCTTCCGGATGACCCTGGAAGCTGAAGGCTGGGCGGTCGGTCAACGCAATGCCTTGCACAGTGCCGTCAAACAAAGAACGGTGCGTTACACGCACATTGGCTGGCAGGCTGGTTTCGTCCGCCTGGAAACCATGGTTCTGGCTGGTAATCAGCACACAGCGGTCGTCCAGGTCTTGCACGGGATGATTCGCACCATGGTGGCCGAACTTCATCTTGCTGGTCTTGCCGCCAGCAGCCAATGCAAGCAACTGATGCCCGAGGCAGATACCAAACACCGGCAGCTTCTTGTCCAGAAAAGCCCGGATCGCCACAATCGCATAGTCGCAAGGCTCAGGATCACCAGGCCCGTTGCTGAGGAACACGCCATCCGGATTCAGCTTGAACACGTCTTCGGCAGGCGTCTGCGCTGGCACAACGGTAAGCTTGCAACCGCGGTCGGCCAACATACGCAAGATGTTGTGCTTGACGCCGAAGTCGTAGGCCACCACATGGAAACTGCTTTGCGTCTGCGTGGCGTACCCCATCCCAAGCTGCCATTCGCGGGTTGTCCAGGCATACGGCTGTTTGCAGCTCACCACCTTGGCAAGATCCTGGCCGGCCATGCTGCCAAAACCCCTGGCCAGTTCAACCGCCTTCGCCGGATCAATATCGCCCGCCATGATGCAACCAGGCTGTGCGCCCTTTTCGCGCAGGATACGTGTCAGCTTACGGGTATCGATATCTGCGATGGCTACGGTGTTATTGCGTACCAGATAGGCATCCAGCGTCTCTTCCTGCCGGAAATTCGAAGAACGCAGGGGCAGGTCGCGGATAATCAAACCAGCAGCAAATACGCCGTTCGATTCGCAATCCTCCTTGTTCACACCGACATTGCCGATGTGAGGGTAGGTCAGGGTAACGATTTGGCGGCAGTAGGACGGGTCGGTCAGGATTTCCTGATAACCGGTCAGCGCAGTATTGAAGACGACTTCACCGACCGTATGGCCGGCAGCGCCGATGCTGCTGCCGTAGAACAGCGTGCCATCGGCAAGAGCGAGCAAGGCTTGGGGACGTTGTTGGGACACCAGCGACTCCTAAAACTTGGGGGCAACGCGCCCCCTAGACGTAAGAAAACGGGATAGGCGCGCCTATCCCGTTCCCTCTCGTAGATCAGTGATTTTCGGGCCGGAGTCTAGCCGAAACCGCCTTTTCGAGCAATCTCGGCTGGCTGAAAATCCTATTAAACAATCGCTTATGTGTAGGTCTACACGTAAATTAAAGCGCAGCCTCGATCTGTTTAGCCAACTCTTCAGGTTTGGTCGTCGGTGCAAACCTGTCAGTCACCTGGCCATCCCGCCCTACAAGAAACTTGGTGAAGTTCCACTTGATCGCCTCTGTGCCCAATACCCCTTTGGCCGACGATTTCAAATAACCATACAGCGGATGGGCCTCGTCGCCATTGACATCGATCTTGGCGAACATGGGAAATGCCACTCCATAGTTCTTCTCGCAGAACGTTCCGATCTGAGCACTATCTCCAGGCTCCTGCCCGCCAAACTGGTTACAGGGAAAACCGAGCACCACAAATCCCTTGTCTTTATATTGGGCATACAACGACTGCAGACCCGCGTACTGCGGCGTAAAACCGCATTCACTGGCTGTATTGACCACCAATACGACCTGGCCACGATAGTCAGCCAGGCTTTGAGGGGAGCCATCCAGACGGTTGGCGGAAAAATCATAAATAGATGCCGACATGAACAACCTTTCTTGTGGGAATGGAGGTGTGCATCTTCATCATACCCCGCCCCATCAAGCACACGGAATTCGGCCAATTTGGCGGATCAGAGATAAACTTGGTTACATGACCTCTGCTTATGCCTCCGGCCTCAGCCACGCAACCCGCGCCACACCACAACTGGCAGTCGATGCCGTTACCCAAGCTCTGGAACGATTGGACACCACCCGTGCTGCCCGCGTTCTGCTCTTCCTCTCCGCCGATTTCGCCCACGACCCGCGCCCGGCGCTGGTTGCTGCTGCACGTGCCGCACAGACGACAGCCGTAGCCGGCTGTACAGCGCTGGGCGTCATGAACGAAGACGATTGGTTGCTCGATACTCCCGCCGCCTGTGCGTTGGTACTCACCGATCATTCCCACCTGGAAGACCGACGAAGCGAACGCCTTACGCTGGCAGCGCCCAACACACTGGAAACACAGTGGCTGCAACAGGAACCGATTCGTTACGGCGGTATAGCGGGCGATGCGACCGGTCTGGGCCCCTATAAAGTCTGGCAACAAGGGCAGATACAAAGCGATGGAGTATGCGAGCTTCCTCTTACCACACGTCAAATAGGCATCTCACGTGGGTTACAACCAATAGGTGATGTTCACCTTGTCAGCGCTGTCGATGGTTTTGACCTGCACACACTCGATGGCCGTATGGCCATAGCCACCTTGCGGCGTCTGGTGCTCCACCTCCCCCCTCTGCACAACATCGCTTTAGCCGTGCTGGATACAGACAATCAGCTCCAACATGTCCTACCCATTGTTTCGGTCAATCTCGACAGCGGTGTCACCATCCCCGCCCAGTTGAACCCGGGTGACAAGGTCCAGTGGATGCAACGCTCGGCAGACTATGCGCTTTGCGAAGTATCGGCTTTTACCCGCCAACCAGCCCCCAAGGCTGCGCTGTTATTTTCTTGCGCAGGCCGAGGGGCCGCTTTGCACGGCGGGCTGGACCGGGAATGGGAAACCCTGCGGGATGCATGGCCAGATACGCCCATTGCCGGTTTTTATGGCAATGGCCAGATCGCACATGTTGGTGGCGGCAACCAAATATTGCATCAAAGTCTGGTTATGGCTGCCCTGGGGTAAAATCAGCCATCGCTCCCGACTTGCAAGATGCAACAACATGTTTAATCCCTCCCGCGACCAAGCCCGTCGTTTTTTGTTCGACACCTGGGCCAAGCACAAGCAAAACGCTCCGCTGACTGATCTGGAACGCATGGCGTTTGCCGTGCTTGCACGCCATCCTGAATACCAAGTTATTGTCGACACCCCCGATCGCTACCTGGACAAGGACTATCTTCCCGAATTCGGCGAGACCAATCCGTTCCTGCATATGAATATGCATCTGGCCATTGAGGAACAACTTTCCATCGACCAACCCACTGGTGTACGCGATTTGTACCGGCGTCTTTGTGAATACACGGGTGACGAACATAGTGCACAACACGAGATGATGGATTGCCTGGCCGAAATGATCTGGCAGGCCCAGCGCAGCGGTACAGGGCCAGATGGTTCGCTTTATCTGGCATGTATGCGTCGCAAAGCAGGCTTGGCCGAAAATTAGTGCCCGTTCTCAGCCAGGGCGAAAGTACGATCTACTTTTTGCCGCCTTCGTCCACTTTCTCACGCAGTTCACGAATCCGCGCTTCAATAGACGACATTTGATAAAAGTCCCCACCAGCACGTCGGGCTATCTGCAATTGCTCGATTGCGGCGGTAGGTTCATCCATCAATGCATAGTATTCAGCCTGAGCACGATGAGCAGGCCCCGTCTGATTAAGCCGCTGATGCGCTTCAGCCAGCCGCTTGTACAAACCCGCGTCGCTGTTGCGATAAGTCAAGCCGGCTTCAGCTAACGCAATCACTTCCGCAGGCTTATTCTGACGCAGCAACACATCCAACTCGCCATACTGCAAGGCAATAGCGCTGGGATAACGTTCAAGGCCGGCACTGAAAATAGCCGCGGCCTCAGCATATTGTCCTTGTTCCAAACGGATATTCCCGGCCAAAGAGTCCAGCATGGCATGCCCAGCCGGCAAGGCTTTACGCGCCAGCGCCAATCTGTCCCACGCTGCATCGAAACGCCCTGCCTGTAACAACGCCACGGCATAACCATATTGTTGGGCAGCCTCGCTGGCATATTTCTTCTGGCTGGTTGTCCCCGCATAGTAGTCCACCGCCGGCGTACCCATCTGGCGGGCGCGTGTCTTTTCACGGACCAGCAGGTAATCGAGGCTATCAACCCACTGCTTGTAACTCTGCTGGACAACCCTCGCCTCGCTGTCACTGATACGCTCGCTCGTCACCGGGTGGGTGCGCAGAAAAGCAAACGCGCCATCATCCACATTGCGGTAGAACTTCTGCATCCGGTCAAAAAAAGCTGGCATGGCGCGTACGTCAAATCCAGCATTCTGCAATGTCTGCATGCCTACGCGGTCGGCTTCGCGTTCAAAATCGCGCGAAAAATCCAGGTAGCGCTGCGTCTGATACCCCTGACTTGCCGCCACCGCAGCAATGGGGGCGTCCCCCGAACCGCCGCGCGATGCCGCCAGAATAGCCAGCGCCATTGCCCCCAGCGTCATGAAACCCGACCCTTTTTGCGACTCGACCATCCGTGCGTAATGATGTTGCGTGACGTGAGCAATTTCATGCGCCAACACCGCAGCCAACTCAGACTCATGTTGCGACAAAACCAAGAGGCCCGAATTGACGCCAATTACACCACCGGGCACAGCCCAGGCGTTGATGCTGGGCGCAAGTAGTGGGAAAAAACGGAATTGAATGCGATTTTCATTGCTTGCGGACACCAGCTTGTAGCCGATGCGATTGAGATAATCGGCGATTTCAACATCGTCCAGCACCTCGCCGGAACGACGCAGCTCGCGTATGGTCATCTCGGAAATACGCTTTTCCTCGTGTGGCGGCAAATTGGCCACCGAAGAGTCCCCAAGATCGGGCAGCTCATTGGCGGTAATACTGAAACTGATGACTGCGGTTAGCAGCCCAAGAAAAAGGGAGCGTGGTGGCATAGCTGTATGATAAGCATGCTGTGTAATGGGTTCCATCTTGAAAATTAGCGGGAGCGTATTTACCAGACTGACGCGTACCGCTTTGACCGAAACCTCAACGAGCCCGATAATTAGGGCTCTTGTCTCTGATAACCGCTTCAACCATGCGTTTTCTGTTTGCTCTTCTTGCCAGCAGCACATTGCTGGCAGCACCGCCGCCCGATTGCCAGACCGTCGTGCGCGACCTCAACAGCCAAGCCAAAGGCAAACTCAACAGCAGCGAACTGGTTGAGGTGCTTGGTGCACTCAACACCAATGCTCGGTTACCAGAGCGGTTCATCACCAAAAAGACTGCGCGCGAACTCGGCTGGCGTCCGGGCCGTTCGTTATGGGCAACGCCTGCGCTACAGGGGAAAAGCCTTGGAGGTGATGTTTTCCGTAACCTGGAACGCCAATTGCCCGAGGGTAACTGGCGTGAAGCCGACCTGAACTATCAAGGTGGCAAGCGTGGCGCCCAACGCCTCGTTTTTGAACCACGCGCCGATGGTCGGCGCTTCATCACTACCGATCATTACAACCACTTTATGGAAGCACCTGCATGTCGCTGACCCGAATCGAATTTGTGAACGTTGCCAGCGTTGATGATTTTTACGAACAACTCGAAGGCCAATTGGAGCTGGAATACCCGCTCGGCCGCAGCCTCGACGCTGTATACGATGTGCTCTCCAATGATGTGGAAGGCCCGGTGGAAATAGTCTGGCACGACGTCGGTTTTTCGCGTGTCGCGCTGGGCGACTGGTTTTCCCGTGTCATGGATGTACTCAACATCGTCTCGTCCGAGCGAGACGACCTCAGCGTAAGCCAGGACTGACCACCTATGCTGGTGCTTGGTCTGGAGTCCTCCTGCGATGAGACCGGCGTCGCGCTGTATGACACGGAAGCAGGCCTGCTGGCTCATCATCTGCATACACAGATGGCCATGCATGCGGAATATGGTGGCGTGGTACCCGAGTTGGCCTCGCGCGACCATATCCGCCGCGTACTCCCCTTGACCGAAGCCTGCCTGCAAGAAGCGGGCAAGACCCGCCAGGATATCGATGCTATCGCTTATACCCAGGGGCCAGGTCTGGCAGGAGCCTTGCTGACTGCAGCAGCTGTCGCCAATGGCCTGGGTGTCGCGCTGGGTAAGCCGGTAATCGGTGTACATCACCTCGAAGGCCATCTTCTCTCGCCACTGCTAGCTGACCCCACACCCAACTTCCCCTTTTTGGCTTTACTGGTTTCAGGCGGGCATACCCAGTTGATGGCCGTCCATGGCGTGGGCGACTACACCCTGCTCGGTGAAACGCTGGATGACGCTGCCGGCGAAGCTTTTGACAAAACCGCCAAATTGCTAGGTCTGGGTTATCCTGGTGGGCCTGCATTGTCCAAGCTGGCAGACAGCGGCGATGCCCAACGTTTTACACTGCCCCGCCCTATGCAGCATTCTGGGGACCTGGACTTCAGCTTTGCCGGGCTGAAAACCGCCGTGCTTACGCTGGTGAAAAAACAGGGTGATATCGATGAACAAACCCGTGCCGATATTTGCGCCGCTTTTCAGGCCGCCATTGTCGACGTCATCAGCAGCAAGTGCATTGCCGCCATGAAACAGACCGGTATGAAACAGTTGGTCGTTGCAGGTGGCGTGGGTGCCAACCGACAACTGCGCGCCGGGCTCGATCAGATGGCAGCCAGACGTAAATTCAAGGTCTACTACCCACCACTGGATTTGTGTACCGACAATGGAGCGATGATCGCCTTTGCGGGTGCTCAACGCCTACAACACAGCCAGGAAGCCGGGCCGTTCTCCGTTAAGCCGCGTTGGGACTTAGCGAGCCTACAAAAAGCTTAAAGCCGCTCAAAGTCTGCTACGCATCGGCGATACGGCGTTGCAAACCCCTTCGGAATGCTCATTTACCATTAGTAAACTCCGCTTCCTCGGTTGTTTTCGCCTTGTCGCGCTCTAGCTCACGAGAGACTTTGAACAGATTCTATCTAAAACCTGCTCACGGTCTGTCACGAGCAGCTGTCAGCAGGGTGAAGCGCAGCGCAGAAACCGGAATGTACTTGAGTACATGAGGCTTTCGAGCAGCACATGAGGCCCGATCACAGCTGCGCAGTAAGAACGTGGACAGGTTCTAACGCCAACGCCCCATTTGCCCACGCGTCCATCGCCATCCCAGCGGAAACTGGCATACGACAAAAATAAGAAAGCCCGTTTCCATGCCTGGCTTGCCGCCCTCGCCTATCCAACCCCAAAAATACAACCAGAACAGCACAATGCCGCACAACGCCAACTGCTTACACCAGGGCGGTACAGGCTCGGCTGACGGCAGAATTCGATACTCGTCCTCTTCCTCGTCGGCCCAGCGTGACTTCAACTGAATACGCATGCGGCGGCGCATATCAGGCCACCGTAAACTGTGCTTGCAACTTATCCAGAAGACCCATTTTCACCACATCACCAGACTGAAGCGCCCCCACCCCGGCTGGCGTACCGGTATATATGAGGTCCCCCACCTGCAAAGCGAACCGGCTTGATAGGTATTCAATGATGCATGGCAGGTCATAAATCATCAGCATGCAATCACCATCCTGACGCCTTACCCCATTCAAATCGAGCCAGAAGCTCGCAGCAAGAGGCTGGGGAATCATTTCAGCAGACAAGAACCTGCTCACACAGGCAGCACCATCAAAACCTTTCGCCACAGCCCAAGGCAAGCCCTTCTCCTTGGCTGAGCTTTGCAAGTCACGCGCTGTCAGGTCCAGTCCAAGTCCATAACCGGCGATATGCGACAACGCCGCTTCTCGATGAATATTTTTACCGGCAGTCCCCACAACCAGCACCAGCTCACCCTCATAGTGCACATCACGCGAATGTGCCGGCAGGACAACCTTCTGCTCTTCATGAAGCAGCGCCGAAGTTGGCTTAAGGAAGACAACCGGTTCCGGTTCAACCTTATTACCCAATTCGGCAGCATGGGCGGCGTAATTACGGCCGATACAAAAAATGTTGGCTACCGGGAGCTCCCGGTGATCGGTAAAGCGAATGGCGGGCATGGCATCACTCAGCAACAAATAGACAGGCTGATCTTAGCAAGCCGGACGCAAAAAAGGACGGCTAAAGCCGTCCTTTGCGCGACATCCCGGGGAAGATGTGCAGTGAGCTATTTCAGGCTTTCGGGGCATCAGCCTTAACTTCGGCCTTCTTTTCATCCTTCTTCACAGCCTTCTTATGATGCTTAGCCTTCTTTTCCATCTTGGTAGCGGGCTTTGCATCAGTAGCATGTGCGCCAACTGCGGCAAAACCAAAAGCGGCGGTAATCAGGGCAAGAATCAACTTGTTCATGGTGTGCTCCATCATCGGTGAAGGTAGAAAACTAATGAAAAGCGTCACTGCTTTGCGATGTCGGTCGTCAACTTCAGCGACGGTTGTAGATTGAAGCCACCAGCTTAAGCGAGGCTTAAATCCAAACCGATTTACACAACCACTTGATAAGCAGTTTCCCTAATCCACTGGCACAACACCGAAAATTTGTTCAAAACCTCGCGAGCTAAGAGCCTGTGCGATCATTGTGAGCAGTTGTCAGCAGGGCGCGAAGCCGCACATGAACCCTGATCACGACTGCACAGTAAGAACGTAAACGGGCTCTTAAAACAAAGCCGAAATCGTCACCACCAGCATCAACAACATCCAGCAAATCAAAGTACGCCAAACCAAGCCTACTGCGCTGTTGAGCATATTGGCATCCGCCTCTTCACCCACGCCAAGCTCGGGGCGGAACGTCACCGTGTAGTTCTGATGCAAGGGCATGCCCAAGCGCACACCAATTGCGCCAGCCCCTGCCGCCAGCAAAATGCCATAGGCTGCGCTGGTCCAGCGTTCCGCTTGCTGGCGCCAGCAAAACACCGCATCTTCGAAATCACCCACAATCGCGAAGCTGACGGCTGTTATACGAATCGGTAACCAATCAACCACGTCGCCGGCCTTGTCCGCGAAATTTCCGAATCGCTCACCACGCAGTCGATCTCGAGCACCCCATTTCAGCTGCAGGATGGTTGCAGAACGATAAGCCACCGCCCCTGCCGGACCCAGCACAATGAACCAAAACATCGGGCCAAATACATGCCGGTAGGCATCAATCAGCCCTTGCTCAATTGCCAGCCGAGCCACCTCGTTATCGCTCAACTCACTGCTTGGCTCACGCGTCCAACCAGCCAGTAGCTGACGCGCAGTCGTCAAATCCCCTTCTTTAAGGGCATCTGCCACACCGGTGAACGCCGAACTGAACTGGCGAAAGCCCATAGTGACATAGAGCACCGCAAGACCGAACAACCAAGCCAAGCCCCAATGCACCCAATACAGACCACCCCATACCAGCAGTACCAAAATGGTAGGCGTGATAACTGCAATCAGCCAGCCGATAACACCGTGGCGATACTCACCTGCGTTGAAATTACGTTCAACTACTTCAGCGAAGCCACGATAACCGGCATAGAGGACATTACCCCGTTCAAGCGGACGGAGCTGTTCAAGAATCAGTGCAAGGACAAGCGCAAGCCAGGTCATGGAGAAACATTCCAGTTCAAGACCGCACAATGATAGCGCAAAAGCTCCACTGGGCCGTTTGACCCGATGACATACCACTAATTTTCATTAGAACCTATCTAAAGTCTGCTGTGCGTCAGCAATACGGCGTTGAAAACACCCTCAGAAGGGTCTGTCAGTAATTTCGTGTTCAAGGCATATCATGCTCCCAAGGAGAATGTATGCCTCGCAAACCGAAAGCCAAGCCGGTGGAATTGCCGGCAATTCCCGCCGAGCTCCTAGCTCAGTTCGG